>JBJEQC010000040.1:0-27566 GCA_051881555.1 Acutalibacteraceae bacterium | reverse complement strand
AGTGAATGATGTTTGTTTTGTCAAGACGGTACTCAATCTTACCTGCCTTAGCTTCGGTAACAGCCTTTGCAACATCGGGTGTAACCGTGCCTGCTTTGGGGCTGGGCATAAGTCCACGGGGACCGAGGACCTTACCGAGACGGCCAACAAGACCCATCATGTTGGGTGCTGCAATAGCAACATCGAAATCCATAAAGCCTTCGCCCTGGATTCTTGCAACAAGGTCTTCTGCGCCGACAACCTCTGCGCCTGCTGCAACAGCTGCGTCAGCATCTGCGCCCTTGGCAAAAACAGCAACTCTGACGCTCTTACCTGTGCCGTTGGGGAGAACGACTGCGCCTCTGACCTGCTGGTCAGCATGGCGGGAGTCAACACCCAGACGGATGTGAACTTCTACTGTCTCGTCAAACTTTGCGCTTGCGGTTTTAACGGCAAGCTCAAGAGCGCCGTTGGTGTCATAGAGAGCGGCTTTATCAACAAGCTTTGCGCTCTCGATATATTTCTTTCCGTGTTTCATGTTAATTAATTCCTCCCAATCATGTGGTTAATCGGATTATTCCTCCCACTTCAAGCAGAAATGGCTCGAATTATTTCTGCCTATGCATCAATCAGCTACGGTAACGCCCATGCTGCGAGCCGTGCCTGCGATCATGCTCATAGCGGCTTCAACCGAAGCAGCGTTGAGGTCGGGCATCTTCTGCTCGGCAATCTTGCGGATCTGCTCTGTTGTGATTGTTGCAACCTTGGTCTTGTTGGGAACGCCCGAACCGCTTTCAATGCCGCAAGCCTTCTTGATGAGGACAGCAGCAGGCGGTGTCTTGGTTATAAAGCTGAATGTACGGTCAGCATAAACCGTGATAACAACAGGGATAATAAGACCCATGTCGTTCTTTGTGCGCTCATTGAATTCCTTTGTGAAGGACATGATGTTAACGCCGTGCTGACCGAGAGCCGGACCTACAGGGGGAGCCGGAGTGGCCTTGCCTGCAGGAATCTGTAACTTAATTAAGCCGACAACTTTCTGTGCCATAATTAATAAACCTCCATTATTTGTGGTAAATTGCGGAGCTTCTTCAGCTCCTCCCACGAAGCCCTGTCCGTCAAGGCAGGACTGCGCCCGTCAGAGCGCTAAATTTGAAAGGGATCAACCCTCAAATTACCGTGATTATTCGGCAAGCTCAACCTGATCAAGCTCAAGCTCAACCGTTGTCTGTTTGCCAAAGAGAGCAGAAACAGAAACCTTGACCGTGTTATTTTCGGTATCGATGCTTTCAACAACGCCCGTAAACCCGTCAAAAATTTCATCAATGATGTTGACAGTGTCGCCAACCTTATATGAAACCTCAACGCTTCTCTTTTCGACTCCGAGCCTGATAACTTCTTCGTCGGTAAGAGGAATTGCTTTGTTTTCGGGGCCGACAAAGCCCGTAACGCCTCTTGTGTTGCGAATGAGTAACCATGTTTCGTCGCTCATTGCGGGGCGGTTGTCTCTGTCGGGAGAAACGGCTACCTTAACGAGAACATAACCGGGGAAAAGCTTGCGCTCAACCTCTTTTTTCTTCTCAGCATCGGTAACAATCTCCGTCGGAATTTTGACTTCAAGAATCTGATCCTGCATTTTACGGTTTTCGACCATCTTTTCGATGTTAGTCGCAACCTTGTTTTCGTAACCGGAGTAGGTATGAACTACATACCATCTTGTGTCTGCTGACATCTGATTCCCTCCGTATTAGCCGATAAAGTTGTTTGCGAGCGAAATAAGCCCCTGAGCGGCGGCGGTTGTTGTAGCCGTGTCGGATGAAGCTGATTCGCCGATGCTCTGAGCTGCTCTCTCAAGAAGGGAAAGGCCCTGAGAAAGGAGCCAGTCAACGCCGTAAATCGCTACTCCGCAGATTGCAACTGCGGCAAGAACAACAGCTGTTGATTTAAGAACCGTTTTTGCATCGGGCCATACAATCTTTTTGATTTCGCCCTTGATATCCTTGCAGAACTTCTTGATTGCCTTGCCGGCTCTGACGAAAAAGTTTCCGTTAGGGTTAGCAGGCTTCTTATCCTTTTTCTTGTCGGCGGCGGCAACCTTTTCTGCTGCTTGGGAAATATCCTTTTTA
Source organism: Acutalibacteraceae bacterium (assembly GCA_051881555.1). Taxonomy (GTDB): domain Bacteria; phylum Bacillota; class Clostridia; order Oscillospirales; family Acutalibacteraceae; genus CAG-177. The sequence goes on along the minus strand of JBJEQC010000040.1, from coordinate 25,458 downwards.
GCCATAGGTTAAATCCTCCCGCTTATTTTGATTCTTTGTGGAGAGTATGCTTCCTGCAGAAACGGCAGTACTTGTTCATCTCCAACCTGTCCGGTGTGTTCTGCTTGTTTTTCATTGTGTTATAATTGCGCTGTTTGCATTCGGTGCAAGAAAGTGTAATTTTAACTCTTTTACCGTTAGCAGCCATGTGCGGCACCTCCATTTTCGGAATATTTAGCCCTGCTGCAGGTCTATCAGGCAACCTGAGGGCAGAGCTCAAGCCTCCCTCTGCGTTCATTGATTTTTGGGTGCAAAAAAAGAACCCTCTTGCAGAGGTAAAACTATATTATCACATTTACCTCCGACAGTCAAGCCCTTTTTTATGATTTTAATATATTTATTTTTTATTACATTATTAAAGCAGATATTCTATAAGCTCCGCTCCGCTTTTGGGCGAAAGCATTGCGGGAGAAATATCAAGAACGGTTTTGCAACCGATTTCGCCCGATGAATTGAGCCTGAACGCCGCTCTTGCGTATGCAAGCAGCACGCTTGAGGTGAACTCGGGGTTTGAATCGAGCTTCAGCGAATATTCGATGATGTGCTTATGCTCGCCGTTTGCGCCCGTTACTCCCGAGCGGATAACAAAGCCCTGATGCGGCAGTCCGCCGTGCTTTTCGTCAAGCTCTTCCTGAGTAACAAAGGTTACGCTCGTATCGTAATCCGCAAAATAATTCGGCATGGATTTTATATCCTGCTCGATTTTTGCTTTGTCTGCGCCGGGCTTTGCAACAACATAGCATTCTCTCGTGTGCTTCATTCGGGTTGTCAGCTCGGGATTTTCGCCGTTTCTGACCGCTTCGAGAGCCTCAGGAACGGGAACGGTGTACTGCCTTGCGTCCGCAACTCCCTCAACCCGTCTGATTGCGTCGGAATGACCCTGGCTGACGCCTCTGCCCCAGAAGGTGTAATCCTTGCCATCGGGGAGAATTGATGCCGCATAAAGATGGTTGAGCGAAAACAGACCCGGATCCCAGCCGACCGAGATAACAGCCGTTGTTCCGCCTGCTCTTGCCGCCTTGTCAACATTATTATAATGCTCGGCAATCCTTGCGTGGGTGTCAAAGCTGTCAATAACATTGAAATATTTTGCAATTTCGGGCGTCTGAACGGGAAGATCCGTTGCACTGCCGCCGCACATTATCATAACATCGATTTTATCCTTGAATTTTTCAACATCGTTGACCGATGCAACCTCTGCGCCCTCAAAAACCGTTTTGACCTGAGACGGGTCTCTGCGTGTGAATATTGCCGCAAGGGTCATGTCGGGGTTCTGACGGATTGCACATTCAACCCCTTTGCCGATATTTCCGTAACCGTAAATTCCGATTCTTATCATTGTTACCTCACTCCTGACAATTCTATAACACATTTTTAAAATAAAGCCCTCTGGTGAAATCGCCCGACGGCTTTTCATTATTATTATAAGCGGATATAACTCGCCCGCATTGCTCTCTGCTCTCATCGGTGAAATAAAGCAAACCGAAATCAAGCGAACGGAAGCTGTCTTTTTTATCGGCAAGCCAGAGAGGGCGTGAATTCAGAATAACGCTCGCTCCGTTTTTGCAGACCACGGGGAACTCAACGCCCATTCGGTCAACAAGCCTGCTTTTTGAGCCGCATTCGGCGCAGGTGAGTTTATTTTTTATCGGGCAGTTTCTTGTCAGCATCAGCGGAATCCGCCCGTAAAGCATTGCTCCCCTCGGAATATCTCCGCCGAGCCTTGCGGCGTCGCCGATGTTAATTTCGCAGGAAAGCAGGCAGTCTTTCGCTCCGAGGCGCTCAAACTCTCCGAGAGAAAGGCTGTTGAAAATGTTCATTCCGAAGCCGCCCGCAAAGCCGAGACCCGCCTTTTCGGCAATGCCCGCTCCGTCAAGCGTGCATATCCACGCAAGACTTGCACCGGCATTTTTCAGAATTTTCAGCTTTTCAATATATTTATCCGCAGAGGAGAACACCGCCGACGGAATTTCAACCGCCGTTTCAATCCCCGCCGCATTCAGTCTTTTGACGGTTTCTTCGCCCGCTTCAATCGGGAGAATCACCCTTGATATTCCGCCGAGATTTTCGGGAATCTGTTCTTCACGGAAAAATCTTGCATGAAGTTCGGAATACTTCGGGATATGGGCTGTTTTTTCGGGTCTGAACTCCGAAACCTCAATCTTTTCTCTGCGGCTTATCTCCGCTTCAAGAAGCGAAAGAGCCTCACGGCGCAGAGAATTGAGCGCACCCGCAGAAGCGTTAAGCCCCGGTGTGAAATCGATTTCGATATTTCGGGCAAAGAACTGAGTTCCGCCGCATTTTGAAAGACGCTGAGCCAATTCTTCACGGCTGAGCGGTTTATTGAGCGCAGGCTCGGGCTTGATATCGCTTTCCGCTCTGACACTTTTTCCGAGAGCCGAGGCAGAAAGGCTCATAGGCTTGTCCAGGCTGAAAACAAGCGAAAAATCCACGGGAATCAGCGGATTTTCGTTGTCATAAAGCCTTTGCAGGTCGGAAAGTGCGCCTGCCGCTTCAACAACATCTTCTTTTCGCCTCGTGCCGAACATATCCTTGCCGAGCTTCCCTTCAAAATAGCCTTTGGTGAAGCCCGAACGGGAAAAAACGGCTTTTAAGCCGTCGTTGATTTTTTTATCATGCTTATGAGAAAGGCTGTTTTTGCAAGCCGTCACGGCGGCGGCAACATATTCGGGGCGTTTCATTCTGCCCTCGATTTTGAACGAGCAGACCCCCGCATTTTCAAGCCGTTCAAGCTCGTCAACAAGCGATAAATCTTTAAGGCTGAGATTGTTCCCGCCCTTTCCGTTAACTCCGAACGGCAAACGGCACGGCTGGGCGCAAAGCCCCCTGTTGCCGCTTCTGCCGCCGATAACCGAGCTCATCAGGCACTGACCCGAAACGCACATGCACAGCGCACCGTGAACAAAATATTCAAGCTCCATATCCGTTTGAGCCGAAATAGCTTTTATTTCCTTTTCGGAAAGTTCTCGGGGCAGAACCGCTCTTGAAAATCCGAGCTTTTCAAGGATTCTGATGCCCTCGACGCTCTGAACGGACATCTGAGTTGAGGCGTGCATGGGCATGGCTGGAGCCGCCTGCCGCACAATTGAGACAAGCGCCAAATCCTGAATTATGAGCGCATCGACCGAAGCTTCGCAAGCGTCCTTAACCGCTTCATATGCCGCTTCAAGCTCGCCGTCGCCGACAATGGTGTTGACGGTCAGATAAACCTTAACATTTCTTGCGTGGCAGTATTCAACCGCCTCGGCAAGCTCCTCACGGGAAAAATTTGAAGCGTTCCTGCGGGCGTTGAGCGTTTTGCCGCCGAGATAAACTGCGTTCGCTCCGCAGCGCACCGCCGCCTGAAGCGCTTCAAAGCTTCCTGCGGGAGCTAAAATTTCCGCCGCCATTATTTTGAGGCTTTAACGGCGGCAAGCTCCTTTGACAGTCTTTCAAGCTCACGCTTTGAAATCTCGGCGTCGGTTCTTGCTCTTGCCGCATCCTCAAGATATTCCTGAATCTGAGTTCTCAGGTTTTCGGAAACGATTTCGCTCTTCTTTGCGGCGTCCGCATATTCAAGAGCGGTTACTATTGCCGCCTGAGTAACGGATATTCTTGCATTGTCACGCAGAAGCGTGCTGATTTTCTTGTCAAGCTCCTCGCCGAGCTTGGCAACATAATCAAGATCGTCATCCGTGCCGATATTGTATTCCTCACCGGCAATCATAAGTCTTATTTTTTCCATAACTTTCACCCCGTAAAATATTGATACATGATAATTATACATCATTTCTGTAACATAATAAAGATTTTTTTTAAATTTTTCTCACTATTTTTATCCGATAATTGATATGGCGAAAAAAATATGTTATAATCTGAATATCATGTGAAAAGGATTGGTTAAAATGAAGAAGCTTTCGGCGCTTTTAATTGCCGTTTTGATATTATTTTCTTTCTGCTCCTGCGGCAATTACAAAAAGGCGGCGCTTGTCATATCGGGAACGGAAATTGACAGCGAAATCTTCACCTATTATCTTGACAGAGTCATTCAGCGCCCTGCGGACTACGGCTTGCCCGAAAATCCTCAGAAAAAGGATCTGAAAGAATCGGCAGTCAACGAATGCAAAAACTATCTTGCGGCAAACACGAAATTCCGTGACATGGGGCTGTCGCTTTCCGCCTCAGAAAAGGTTGAGATTTCCGAAAATGTCAACAACTTCTGGATGAGGTTTGAAAGCCACTATAAAAGCATCGGCGTTTCAAAGCAAACGCTGACAAAGATAATGACCTCTCAGGCATATACCGAAGCCATTTTCAACGCAACCTATGACAAAGGAACAAGCGACGCCGCCTCAGAGCAAATATTGCAGGATTATTTCTACGGCAACTACATTTCGTTCCGCAATGTCTGCGCATATTTCACCTCGGCAGACGGCAAAACGCCGATGTCTCAGGCTGACAAAAACCGTCTTATCGCCGCTTTTGAAGCTTTATCCAAAGAATCATTTGATTCGGCAGACGATTTCTCGGCCGCCGTTCAGAATGCAGGCTATTCACTTTCCGATTCGGTGCTTCTGAAAAAGGGTTCGGAGGGCTATCCCGACGGATTTTATGAAAAGGTAAGCAATCAGAATGACGGCACGGTTCAGATCATCATTTATGACGAATGTGTTTTCGCCGTTTGGAAAGAGAACCTGAAAGAAAAGGGCGAAAGCGTCTATGCAGGTTACCGTTCATCCTGCATCAAAGATCTCTATTCGGGGCAGGCAGAGACGGAAAATGAGGAATATATACAGTCCCTGACCGTTGAAGAAAAGAGCGGCACGGTTAATCGGATAATAAAAAAGCTTTCATAATCATAATCAAAATCAAACAGCCCGCCGGGATTCATTCGTAATCCCGACGGGCTTTTCTCTTATTTATTATTTAATTCCCAACGCACTGATTATTCTGTTCTGAGAGCCTCAACGGGGTCTTTCTTTGAAGCAATCTTTGAGGGGATAAGACCCGAAATCAAAGTCAGCGACATGCTGATTGCAACAAGAATCAACGCACCATTCAAGGGAAGCTGAGCAACATTCGGCAGAGTTGTCAGATGCTCGATAATCATATTTATCGGTATAATCAACAGCACCGTGCAGAGAATGCCGAGTGCACCCGAAACGAAACCAACAATGAGCGTTTCTGCATTGAATACTCTCGAAATATCACGCTTCGATGCGCCGATTGCACGCAGGATACCGATTTCTTTTGTTCTTTCGAGAACGGAAATATAGGTGATAATTCCTATCATTATTGATGAAACAACGAGCGAAATCGCAACAAATGCTATGAGAACATAGGAGATGATGTTGATTATCGTTGAAACCGATGAAAGAAGCAAGCCGATATAATCGGTATATTTGATTGCTTTCTTTTCGTTGCCCGAATTGTTGGCCGCATCGTTATATTTTTCTATTTCCGCCGAAATAATATCTTTCGACTCGAAATCCTTGGGATAAATATATATTGATGAGGGCTTGCTGATATCCGCAACTCCGAGGAGCGAAAGCGCTTCTTCATAGCTTGCCGTGAACGGTTCAGGCTCCGGCTCGGGTTCCGGCTCAGGCTCCGTGACCGCAGGGGTTTCGCCCTGAGCGGGGGTATCGGTTCCGCCCGACGGGGTATTTGCGGACGGCTTTGTTGTGCCCTCGCCTGCGTTCTGAGTGGGCTGTTCGGGGTTAACGCCGCCGAACTCGCCGCTCATAATTGCCGAAAGCATTTTGAGCTTTGTGGATCTATCCATCATCTGAAGCATTGTCAAAGCCTGCTGACCCGTAATTTGGCCGACGCCCTCAATTTCTCTGCCCGCAAGAATCTCATCGAGATAACCGATAAGCTCCTGCCTCTCGCTGATTGAGAGGGTCGTTTTAAGCATCAGCTCAACAACCCGCTTCATCTTTGTAGCTTCATCGCCGGTGAAGTTCTGATCGATTGAAGCATAGACTTCTTCTTCCGTAACCTCCGGCATATTGCTGAAATCAAACGACGGGGTGGTTTCAACCGGCGTTGCCGCAGGGGCTGTGCCGCTGAATTGCATCGTTGACGCAAGCGGAGCTTCCGAACTCGCCTTGCCGTCGCTTATCTGCGGGTCAAGCGATACTCCGGACGCTGAGGGAGCGGCAGACGCTGTTGATTCTTCGTCATCTGTCTTGAACGGAATGCCCGTGAAAACATCGGTTTCGGGATCAGCCTTCTGCTGTTTGACAATCTCGCATTCGTTTGTTGCGTTAATTACATATTCGTTGAGAGCCGCCGTGTAACCGATTGCGCCCGTTGTGGCAACCATTATTGAATTGTCGGCGGGCTTTACAATGCCGACGATTTTTATCTCGCTGCCTTTTTCAACAAGGTTTTTAACATATTCTTCATCGCCGTGGCGGTCATCCCATGTTTTTGTCTCTTCGTTATAGCTGTAATAATCGGGTTCAAGAACAAGCTTGAAGGTTTTTCCGATTATCTCGTCATATTCAATTTCGTATTTCTTTGCCTCATATTTTTCGCCGCTCTGAGACGCCATGAAAGCCTGCATCATATCGGAAGCGCTTGAAAGGCCGAGACCCTGAATTGCAAGGTCGCTGATTTCGTTGTTTTTATCGATTATAAGAACAACTTCATTGTAATTCTGCGGCCATGTTCCCTCAACAATATCATACTGCTCGTCGAGCAGCTCCTGATTGTCGATAAGCTCCTGCCAGGAATTCATCTGAGACTCTAATGATGACATCATTGATGAATCGATTGTCAGCCCTCCGATGCTTGCGCCGCTCAGCATTGATTCCATGAGAGAAATCATCGGGCTGGGATAAACCTGATTGACTCCGTTTGAGGTGTCGGATGAGAAAATATTAAGCTTTCCGCCGTAGGAATACTTGATACAGCTCGAATAATCCTTTATCGTGCATTCGTCGCTCTCAAGATATTTCTTGAATTCCTCAAGATTATTTGACCAAATCTCCGAAGTCAGCGATTCCATCATGCTTGCCGCCATCGTGTTGGAATAAACCTTATCCGTTCCGTGGGTTATTTCGCCCTTTGCGGTATCCTGAACCGTGCCGAACATGGAATTCATATCCATTGCTGTCGTTTCAATCATAATCGGATAAGATGTCAGCGTTTCCTGCTGAATTGAATCAATATAAGCCTGGAAGCCGCTTGAAAGAGCGAGAATCAGCGCAATTCCGATGATACCGATACTGCCCGCAAATGAGGTCAGGAAGGTTCTCATCTTCTTTGTCAGCAAATTGTTGAGCGAAAGCGAAAGCGCTGTGACGAAAGACATAGATGTTTTTCTGCTCTGTTTTTTCGTTGCCTTTTTTTCGCTTTTCTTTTCGGCTTTGGTTTTTTCAACCTTTTCCGGTTCTTCTCCGCTGACATACGGGTCGGAATCGGAAACAAGCTTTCCGTCAACAAGGCGAACTATTCTTGTTGAATACTGTTCGGCAATCTCGGGGTTGTGAGTTACCATGATAACGAGCTTTTCTTTTGAAATTTCCTTGAGCAGTTCCATAACCTGAATGCTCGTTTCGGAATCAAGAGCGCCCGTCGGCTCATCGGCAAGCAGGATATCGGGGTTGTTAACCAATGCTCTTGCGATGGCAACTCTCTGCATCTGACCGCCCGACATCTGATTGGGCTTTTTGTCAAATTGGTCTCCCAAGCCTACCTTTTCAAGCGCCGCCTTTGCACGCTCTTTTCTTTCGCTCTTTGAGACGCCCGAAAGAGTTAGGGCAAGCTCAACATTCGACAGCACGCTCTGATGGGGTATCAGGTTATACTGCTGAAAAACAAAGCCGATTGAGTTGTTGCGGTAAATATCCCAATCGCTGTCATTAAAATCCTTGGTTGATTTGCCGTTAATAATCAAATCGCCCGTTGTGTACTGGTCAAGTCCGCCGATAATATTCAGAAGCGTTGTTTTGCCGCAGCCGGAATGACCGAGAATCGAAACAAATTCATTCTTCCTGAATTCAATGCTGACTCCTTTCAGAGCCGTAACGGTTGAATCACCCGTAGGGTATTCTTTTACGATGTCTATAAGCTTTAACATTAAAATTACCCCTTGACAAAGCATATTTCAAATGTTACACTTGTAACGGTTACAACTGTTACATTACTTTATGAACAAATCATCAACAAAAGAGCATTAAATTATTAAGTGTTACAGATTGGGGGATTTTGTTTCTGTGGAAAGAGTAAATGAAGCTAACATCTTAACAAAAGAGTGCATCGTCACCGCCCTTCTCAGGCTGATGAAGGTTAAAAGCTATTCATCAATTTCGATAACCGACATAACAAACCTTGCCGGAGTATCAAGAATGGCTTACTACCGTAATTATAAGTCCAAAGACGATATTTTAATCAATCATCTTGTAGACCAGGAAAAGCGGCTGCTCAATGACCTTCACGGCGAAAAAGCAAACGATCTCCGTGGAGTTATAATCTATGTTTCCGGCTTTTTTCAGCAAAACGCCGATGTTATCAAGGCTATTTATGACGCAGGGCTTTCTCATCTGCTGACCGACATGCTCGGCGAAAGGGTTTATAACTATTTCCCCGTTGCAGGCTCCTCCCGCTCCGGACGGTATGCGGTTCATTATTATGTCGGAGCGATTCTTGCGGTTTTCAGAATGTGGTTTGACAACGGCATGGTTGAATCCGTTGAAGAAATATCTGATATAATCTGCCGCCTTATCAACAACGAGGACGCCATGGATTTTCTTGTTATTCCAGATTCCAACAGAAAATAAACAAAAAAAGAAATAAGCACCTTGCTCAATTATCTGAGCAGGGTGCTTTTCTTTAGCTGTAAATCTGAATAATCAAACCAGCTCGATGATGCACATTTCGGCAGCATCGCCTCTGCGGGGGCCGGTCTTGATTATTCGGCAGTAACCGCCGTTAACATCTTTATATTTGGGGGCAATCTCGTCAAAAAGCTTCTTGACTACGTCCTCTTTTGTGACATAAGCCAAAACTTTACGCTTTGAAGCAAGAGAATCGTCCTTGGCAATGGTGATCATTTTTTCAGCCATTGCACGAACTTCCTGAGCCCTTGTAACGGTGGTTTCAATTCTGCCGTTTTCCAAAAGATAAGTGACAAGGCCTCTGAGCATCGCCTTGCGATGGTCTGATGTGCGGCCAAGCTTTCTGGTACCGGGCATAAGTTCACACTCCTTTACCGTTTAGTCCTCATCCCTGCGAAGGTCAAAGCCGAGAGATCTGAGCTTCTCAACAACCTCATCAAGGGATTTTCTGCCGAGGTTACGAACTTTCATCATATCTTCCTCGGTTCTGTTGGTCAAATCTTCAACCGTATTAATCTGCGCTCTCTTTAAGCAGTTAAAGGAACGAACAGAAAGGTCAAGTTCCTCAATGGTCATCTCCAGCACTTTTTCTTTGCCGTTGTCGCTCTTGACAACCATAACCTCTGTGTCGTATGCCTCGCCTGAGAGGTCACCGAAGAGGTTGAGATGCTCGTTGAGGATCTTGGCTCCAAGAGAAACGGCCTCCATAGCATTGATGGTTCCGTTTGTCCAAACCTCAAGAGTCAGCTTGTCATAGTCTGTAATCTGGCCGACACGAGTGTTTTCAACTGTGTAGTTAACCTTTAATACGGGTGTATAGATTGAATCAATTGCAATAACGCCGATAATGGGCTGCATCATCTGCTTGTTTCTCTCTGCGGAAACATAGCCTCTGCCTTTGTCGCAGGTCAGCTCCATGCTGACATGGGCATCGGAATTGAGGGTTGCGATGTGAAGCTCAGGGTTGAGAATTTCAACCTCAGAATCGGTTTTGATGCTTCCGGCTGTGATCTCATCTTCACCGTTTGCATCAATATAAATCGTTTTGGGGCCATCGCAGTGCATCTTGAGGATAACATTCTTGAGATTGAGGACAATCTCGGTAACATCCTCTTTGACGCCGGGGATGGTGCTGAATTCATGCAGAATTCCGTCGATCTTAACGGAGGTTATCGCATATCCGGGAAGTGAAGAAAGAAGAACTCTTCTAAGGCTGTTGCCCAATGTTGTTCCGTAGCCTCTCTCAAGGGGCTCAACAACAAATTTCCCGTATTTTCCATCGTCGGAAATCTCGGCAGTATCAATTCTGGGCTTTTCGATACCAATCATTAAAAACCCTCCTTTAAAACAGGCAGGAAATATCCTGCTCAAAATGCATTCAAAAACGCTGTTGTCAGCGAAAGCCGTGGGCTAATGCCTCTGAAAAGCCTTTGCAGGCAATTCAGGATGGCATTATTTAGAATAGAGCTCGACGATAAGATGCTCTTCGACGGGAACCATGATCTGCTCACGGGTGGGCAGAGCAAGAACCTTGCCGGTAAGAGCTTCATCGTTGCGGTCAAGCCACTGAGGAACGGGGCGTGAAGCGTTGGCTTCGATTGTTGCCTTGAACTTCTCGCTCTCCTTGCTCTTGTTCTTGATGGCGACTACATCGCCTGCCTTGATAAGGTATGAAGGAATGTTAACCTTCTTGCCGTTTACTTCATAATGGCCGTGAGTTACAAGCTGTCTTGCTTCTGCTCTGGAATTTGCCCAGCCGAGAAGATAAACAACGTTGTCAAGTCTGCTCTCGCAGATACGAAGCAGGTTTTCACCTGTTACGCCCTGCTTGCGCTCAGCCATAAGGAAATATTTGTAGAACTGGCTCTCCTGAATACCGTAATAACGCTTAGCCTGCTGCTTTGCACGAAGCTGAAGACCGTATTCAGTTGCCTTCTTGCGGCTCTGGCCGTGCTGGCCGGGAGCATATGCTCTGCGCTCAACTGCGCACTTGCCTGTGTAGCAGCGCTCACCCTTCAGGTAAAGCTTCTTGCCTTCACGGCGGCACAGTTTGCATACAGCACCGGTATATCTTGCCATATTGTGTTACACCTCCAAAAAATTCTGGTTACACGCGCCTTCTCTTAGGCGGGCGGCAGCCGTTGTGAGGAATGGGGGTAACATCCTTAATCATGTTAACCTCCAGACCTGCTGTCTGCAAAGCTCTGATTGCCGCTTCACGACCCTGACCGGGGCCCTTAACATAGACCTCAACAGTCTTCATGCCGTGCTCGATAGCGGCCTTAGCTGCTGTTTCTGCGGCTGTCTGAGCTGCGAAGGGAGTTGATTTCTTTGAACCCCTGAAGCCCATCTCACCGGCACTTGCCCATGAAACTGCATTGCCCTGAGTGTCGGTGATTGTAACAATTGTGTTGTTAAAGGTGGATTGGATATGGGCTGCGCCACGCTCGATATTCTTGCGTTCACGGCGTCTGCGGGTGCCTGTTGTCTTTTTGGTTGCTGCTTTAGCCATAATATCCCTCCTCGACTTACTTCTTCTTGTTTGCAATGGTCTTCTTGGGACCCTTGCGTGTGCGTGCGTTTGTCTTTGAACGCTGACCTCTTACGGGCAGGCCTTTACGGTGACGAACGCCACGGTAACATCCGATTTCGATAAGTCTCTTGATGTCGAATGCTGTTTCTCTGCGAAGATCGCCTTCAACCTTGAGGTTATGATCGATATATTCACGAAGCTTTGAAACATCGTCCTCGGTCATGTCCTTAACTCTAAGGTCGGGATCTACGCCGGTTGCTGCAATAATGTCGCTTGCTGTTTTACGACCGATGCCGTAGATATAGGTAAGAGCGATTTCAATTCTCTTTTCTCTCGGCAGGTCAACACCTGAAATACGCGCCATTTGTCAGTTGCACCTCCAAATTAACTTGGTTTTCGCCGGGATTAACCCTGACGCTGCTTGTGCTTGGGATTTTCACAGATGACCATTACTTTTCCCTTGCGCTTGATTATTTTGCATTTTTCGCAAATTTTTTTGACAGAAGGTCTGACTTTCATATTAGAATACCCTCCTTGATCTTACTTGGAACGCCATGTTATGCGGCCCTTCGTGAGGTCGTATGGCGACATTTCGACCGTCACTTTATCTCCGGGCAGAATCTTGATGTAATTCATCCTGAGTTTGCCTGAGATGTGAGCCAATATTCTGTGTCCGTTTTCCAACTCAACTTGGAATGTTGCGTTGGGTAATGACTCAACTACCGTACCTTCAATCTCGATCATGTCCTGCTTAGACATAATAACCTCCTAAGTGTTGCCGTTTATTTCTGCATCTAATCGCCTGAGCGCTTTTCTTAACGCTCTGTTTGTTTCAAGCTCGGATTCCGTGACGGAAAAGCCCGTAGCCTGAACATGGCGAATATTTTTGCTTTTTGGTCTATCGATGGGGTGTTCTTTGCCGTCGCAGACAAAAACCCGGTTTCCTTCCTGCTGCATAACCGCAAGCAGGCTGCCCTTGTCTCTGCCCGCAGACGATCTGACTACCGTACCTCTTTCAAGCATATCCGCACCTTAAAGCTGAGTGAGGATGACCGGGCCGTTTGAAGTTATGGCCACGGTATGCTCGAAATGGGCGGAAAGCGAACCGTCCCTTGTTTTAATAGTCCAACCGTCAGGCAACTGCCTGATGCCTGCGCCGCCCTGATTAATCATGGGCTCTATGGCAATTGTCATGCCGGGGAGCAGGCGCACGCCTCTGCCGGGTGTGCCGAAATTCGGTACGCTGGGGTCCTCATGCATCTGCCTTCCTACGCCGTGGCCCGTAAATTCCCGAACCACAGAAAAGCCTCTTTCCTCGCAATACCTTTGGATTGTTGAGCCGACATCGCCGAGTCTGCCGCCTGCAACAGCCGCCTTGATGCCTTCGTAAAGGCTCTCTCTGGTGGTGTCGCACAGCCGCTGTGCTTCGGGCGAAATATCACCCGCTGCAAAAGTGGCGGCATTATCGCCGACATAGCCGTTTAAGGTAGCGCCGACATCAATGCTGACGATATCGCCCGCTTTGATGATGCGTTTCTTGCTCGGAATGCCGTGAATGACCTCATCGTTTATGGAAATGCATGAAGCAGCGGGGAAGCCGTTATAGCCTAAGAAAGTAGGTATGGCTCCTTGCTTAACAATAAAGTTATGGGCAATGCGGTCGATTTCCCAGGTGGAGACGCCCGGCTCAACCGCTGCGCCCGCTGCCTTTAATGCTCCGGCAGAAACAACACAAGCCTCTTTCATCAGGTTCAGTTCTTTTGTTGTTTTGAGCACTATCATGCTTATCCTCCGTTAAAAGTAAATTCTTTTGAATCTACTCAGGGCTTAATCAAGGAAGCCCTTGTAATGACGCATCATCATCTGGCTTTCAAGCTGCTTGACTGTTTCAAGAGCAACGCCGACAAGAATGATGATTGATGTACCTCCGAGTGAAACGTTCATCGAAGCGCCTTCCTGCCAGAACTTGTCGAGGCAGAAGGTTGTAATCTGTGAGAATACGATCGGGAAGAGAGCAACAACGCTCAGAAGCAGAGCACCGAGAAGGGTGATTCTGTTGATAATCTTGCCGATGTACTTTGAGGTCGGCTCGCCGGGACGAATGCCGGGGATCGAACCGCCGTTGTCACGGATGTTCTTTGACATTTCAATGGGGTTGTACTGAATGCTTGAATAGAAGTATGCAAATGCAATGATGAATACGAAATAGATGATTGCATATGCCCAATGGCTTGATGAGAAAACTCCGAAGAATTTATCCCAGAAGCCGCCTTCTTCAATCTTGTTCTGAATGAACATTTCGATTGTCGGGGGCAGTGAAAGAATTGAGCTGGCGAAGATAACGGGCATAACGCCTGACATATTAACCTTGATGGGAATATGTGTGCTCTGACCGCCGTACATCTTACGGCCGACAACTCTCTTTGCATACTGAACGGGAATTCTTCTCTCTGCGTTATCCATCCAGACGATGAAAGCGATCATAAGGATAAGGATAATTCCGACTGCGGGTGACAGAGCATAATACGGACCGCCTCTGGTGATATAACCCGACTTGCCGAACAGGGTTGCAATGAGTGAAGGAATTCTTGAAACGATACCGGCAAAAAGGATAATTGAAATACCGTTGCCGATACCCTTGTCGTTGATTCTTTCGCCGAGCCACATGATAAGGGCTGTACCGGCTGTGAAGCAAAGGATAATAACGAGAGCCTGGAAGAAGCCTGCGAAACCGGTGAAATTCTTACCCGAAGCATCCTGAACCAGATAGCCCTGGCTGCGAAGGTAGAAATAATAAGCGGTACTCTGAAGAAGGCCGAGGCCGATCGTTACGAAACGGGTGATGGAAGCAATCTTCTTGCGGCCTTCCTCGCCCTCTTTCTGAAGTCTTTCAAGAGCGGGGATTGCAACTGCAAGGAGCTGCATGATAATCGAGCTGTTGATGTAGGGGGTGATGGACATTGCGAAAATCGTTCCGTAATTGAACGCATCACCTGTCATCATGCTCAGGTAGTTCATGAATGTGCCGGCGTTGGGGTCGGCAATAATGCCGCTCTCGCCGATGTTAGTGAAAGGAACAGGGATTGCCGAACCGATTCTGAAAATGAGAACGATAAGAGCCGTGAAAAGCATCTTTTTTCTCAGGTCGGCAATTTTCCATGCGTTAACAAGTGTCTGAAGCACCGTTAAATCACCTCTGCCTTTCCTCCGGCAGCTTCAATTTTTGATTTAGCGCTGTCTGAAAAAGCATTTGCCTGAACGGTGAGCTTTTTCGTTAATTCGCCTTGTCCCAAAATCTTAACGCCGTCCAAAGTCTTTTTGATAATGCCTTTCTCAATAAGCGCATCAACGGTAACGGTTGCACCGTCATCGAAATACTTATCAAGAGCAGCGATGTTGGCTATTGCCATCTCTGTTGCAAAAATGTTGTTGAATCCACGCTTGGGGATTCTTCTCTGAAGGGGCATCTGACCGCCTTCAAAGCCGGGGCGCATACCTCTGCCGGCACGCGCTTTCTGACCTTTATGACCCTTGCCTGCGGTTTTGCCCTGGCCCGAAGCGGGACCACGGCCGATACGCTTGCGCTCCTTTGAGGAACCGGCTGCGGGTGAGAGATCGTGCAACTTCATTAGTTTGCACCTCCTTGCTCAGCTTCGCTAACTGCGATAAGGTGAGAAATCTTTCTTACCTTGCCCTGAGTTGCGGCGTTATCCGGCTGAACGGAAACATCGCCGATTTTATGAAGACCAAGTGCATGGGCGGTTGCAATCTGGGGCTTGGTGCTTCCAATAAGGCTCTTAACGAGCTTTACCTGAATATCTGCCATTTAATCCGCCCTCCTTAACCTAAAATTTCTTTTGCGGACTTGCCACGGATAGCGGCAACCTCTTCGACATTGCGAAGCTTTGAAAGTCCGTCAAGTGTAGCTCTTACAACGTTGCAGGGATTGTTTGAACGAAGAGCCTTTGCACGGATATCCTTGATACCTACTGTTTCAACAACCGCACGAACCGGGCCGCCGGCGATAACGCCGGTACCGGGGGCAGCGGGCTTGAGAAGAACAACGCCTGCTCCGAACTTGCCGACGATCTCATGAGGAATTGTGGTTCCTTTAAGAGAAACCTTCATGAGATTCTTTTTAGCGTCCTCGATACCCTTGCGGATAGCGTCGGGAACTTCGCCTGATTTGCCAAGTCCGAAACCGATAGTGCCGTTGCCGTCTCCGACTACTACGATAGCCGCAAACTTAAAGATACGACCGCCCTTTACGGTTTTGGAAACACGGTTAATGGCTACTACGCGCTCTGTGAGCTCATATGCCGATGCATCAATCTTAGCCAAAAGTATTCCTCCCCTTCTTAGAACTTGAGGCCGCCCTCACGGGCGCCTTCGGCCAGTTCTTTAACACGGCCGTGATAAATATAACCGCCACGATCGAAAACAACTTCTGTTATTCCCTTGTCAGCGGCACGCTTTGCCAATAATTCGCCCACCTTGTGAGCAGCGGACTTGTTTCCGCCGTATTCCTCGAAATCCTTCTCGACAGTTGATGCGGACACAAGGGTTTCACCCTTAACGTCGTCTATTAACTGAGCGTAGATATTCTGGAGGGAGCGGAATACATTAAGGCGAGGACACTCTGCTGTGCCGGAAATCTTGGCACGGACTCTCTTATGACGAGTCTGTCTGGCCTTATTGCTGTCCGGTCTGTTAACCATAATTTTTCACTCCTTAATTAGACTTATTTGCCGCCCTTACCGGCCTTGCCTTCCTTGCGGCGGATGTGTTCGTCAGCATACTTGATGCCCTTGCCCTTGTAAGGCTCGGGGGGACGCTTCTCACGAACGTTTGCGGCAAACTGTCCGACCTGCTGCTTGTCGGGGCCTGAAATAACGATTTTATTGGGGCCGGGAACTTCGATTGTGATTCCCTCTTCGGCTTTAACGATAACATCGTGTGAATAGCCGACCTTGAGGAGAAGATCCTTGCCCTTGAGCTCTGCACGGTAACCGACGCCGTTAACCTCGAGCTCCTTCTTGTAGCTCTCGTGAACGCCCGTAACCATGTTGCTGATAAGCGTTCTTGTCAGACCGTGGAGAGATCTGTTCTGCTTATCGTCGTTGGGGCGGGTAACAACGATTGTGTTGCCGTCCTTCTCGACCTTCATGTTGGGATGCAGATTTCTTGAAAGGGTGCCCTTGGGACCCTTGACGGTGATGAGATTGCCGTCAATCTGCACGTCAACGCCTGCGGGAATTTCGACAGGCTTTCTACCTATACGTGACATTTACGGCACCTCCTTACCAGATGAACGCAAGAACTTCGCCGCCTACATTGGCCTTGCGAGCGTCCTTGTCTGTCATAACGCCTTTTGATGTTGAGAGGATGGCAATGCCGATGCCCTTCATAACTCTGGGCATATCCTCACAGTTTGTGTAAATTCTCAGACCGGGCTTTGAAACTCTGCGCAGACCGGTGATAACCTGAGACTTGTTGGGGCCGTACTTGAGAGCAATTTCGATAACGCCCTGCTTGCCGTCGTCCTCAACCTTGTATCCTTTGATATATCCCTCATCAACAAGAATCTGAGCAATCGCTTTCTTCATGTTCGATGCGGGTACTTTCACTGTGTCATGCTTAGCCGCATTCGCATTGCGGATACGAGTCAGCATATCAGCGATGGAATCAGTAATTTGCATACTGTTTACCTCCTTTGCAATTGCTCAATTACCAACTTGCTTTCTTAACGCCGGGGATCTGACCTGCGTGAGCCAGCTCTCTGAAGCAGATACGGCAAACGCCGTACTTGCGAAGATAAGCATGAGGTCTTCCGCAGATTTTACATCTGTTGTAAGCTCTTGTTGAATATTTAGCAGGACGGGCCTGTTTAACTTTCATTGATGTTTTTGCCACGGTATTCCCTCCTTATCTTGAGAACGGAGCGCCCAAAAGAGTGAGCAGCTCACGGGCTTCTTCGTCAGTTTTTGCTGTTGTGACAAAGCAGACATCCATGCCTCTTACCTTGTCAATCTTATCATACTCGATTTCGGGGAAGATGAGCTGTTCCTTGATACCAAGAGAATAGTTTCCTCTGCCGTCGAAAGAGTTGGGGTTGATTCCTCTGAAGTCACGGACTCTGGGGAGAGCGAGATTGAAGAGTCTGTCAAGGAACTCATACATTCTGTCGCCTCTGAGAGTAACCTTTGCACCGATAACCATACCTTCACGGAGCTTGAAGTTAGCAACTGACTTCTTGGCCTTGCAGAGAACGGGCATCTGACCTGTGATCTGCTTGAGGTCGGAAGTTACTGCGTCGAGAACCTTTGAATTCTCTCTTGCTTCGCCGCAGCCGACGTTGATAACGATCTTTTCGAGCTTCGGGATTTGCATAACGCTCTTGTACTGAAATTTCTTCATAAGAGCAGGTGCAACGTCTTTAGCATACATTTCTTTTAACCTTGCTGCCATTTGTTATGTCCTCCCTTATTATTCAAACTCTGCAAGGCAGTCGCTCTTCTTGCAAGTGCGGACTTTCTTGCCTTTGGAATTGATTTTGTGACCGGTTCTTGTGGGTCTGCCGCATTTGGGGCAGATGAGCTGAACCTTGTCTGCATAAAGGGCGCTCTCAGCCTTGATAAGGCCGCCGGGCTCGCCCATTTTGCGGGGCTTAACATGCTTTGTGACGATGTTAACGCCCTCAACGATAACCTTTCCCTCAGAGGGGCTGACCTGCATGACCTTGCCTCTCTTGCCTCTGTACTTACCGTTGATAACTACGACTTCGTCGCCTTTTTTAACATGAACCTTATTCATCATCGCACCTCCGATTAAAGTACTTCGGGAGCGAGTGAAAGGATCTTTGTGTAATCCTTTTCACGAAGCTCTCTGGCAACCGGTCCAAAGATACGAGTGCCCTTGGGGTTCTTGTCTTCCTTAATAATGACGGCTGCATTCTCATCGAAGCGAATGTAAGTTCCGTCGTCACGGCGAAGGCCGCTTGCGGTGCGTACTACTACCGCTTTTACAACTTCGCCTTTTTTAACTACGCCACCGGGTGTTGCCTTTTTAACAGAAGCAACGACGACGTCGCCAATATTGGCATACCTCCTGCCGGAACCACCAAGAACACGGATGCACATAAGCTCCTTTGCTCCGGTGTTGTCGGCAACCTTGAGGTAACTCTGTTGCTGAATCACAGTGTTTTCCTCCTTACGCTTGGCTGAAATTATTTAGCCTTCTCAATGATTTCGACTACACGCCATCTCTTGTCCTTGGACAGGGGGCGGGTTTCCATAACAAGCACACGGTCGCCCATGCCGCACTCGTTGTTTTCGTCGTGCGCTTTAAGCTTGTAAGTGTTGTTAACGATTTTCTTATAAAGAGGATGCTTGACCCTGTCCTTAACGGAAACAACTACGGTCTTATCCATCTTATCGCTGGTAACAATACCAACACGGGTTTTTCTGAGGTTTCTTTCGCTCATTGTATTTAACCTCCCTTTCCTTACGAGTTAGAGCCGTGAAGCTCTATATCTCTCTGTACGGTTTTAATACGAGCGATATCTTTCTTGACGGCGCTGATTCGCATCGGGTTGTCGAGCTGGTTAACAGCTTGCTGGAAGCGCAGTTTGAACAGCTCATCCTTCAGCTCAAGAAGCTTAGCATCCAGCTCACCGGCGGAAAGTTTTCTGATTTCACTGGCTTTCATTATTGCTCACCACCCAATTCTTCTTTAGTAACAAATTTGCACTTGATAGGAAGCTTGTTTGATGCAAGACGCATAGCTTCTTGCGCAAGCTCTTTATCAACGCCGGCAATTTCAAACATTACTCTGCCGGGCTTAACAACTGCAACCCAGTATTCGGGAGAACCTTTACCGGAACCCATTCGGGTTTCAGCCGGCTTCTCGGTTACGGGCTTGTCGGGGAAAATCTTGATCCAAACCTGGCCGCCACGCTTGATATATCTTGTCATGGCAACACGGGCTGCCTCAATCTGGTTTGAGGTAATCCATGCGGGCTCAAGGGCTACAAGACCGTACTCACCGTAATTAACCTGATTACCTCTTGTTGCCTTACCTTTGAGTCTGCCTCTCTGTACTCTGCGGTACTTAACACGCTTCGGTAAAAGCATCAGTGGTTACCTCCTTCTCTGCGTCTTCTGGGGCGAGAGCTGTTTCTGCTTTCGTGAAGAACCTCGCCTTTGTAAAGCCAAACCTTAACGCCGATACGGCCGTAGGTTGTCTTTGCCTCTGCAAAGCCGTAGTCAATGTCGGCTCTGATGGTCTGAAGAGGGATTGTTCCCTCGTGATAGCTCTCTGTTCTTGCGATTTCAGCACCGCCGAGACGGCCTGAAACCTGAGTCTTGATACCTCTTGCGCCAAGCTTCATAGCACGGCCGATAGCCTGCTTAAGAGCACGGCGGTAAGAAATTCTTCTCTCAAGCTGAGATGCGATGCTTTCAGCAACAAGCTGTGCATTGAGATCGGGCTGCTTGATTTCAACGATGTTCAGCGAAACTTCTTTTCCGCCGAGCTTCTTCTCGCAAATCTTCTTGAGCTTTTCGATCTCTGCGCCCTGTCTGCCGATAACCATACCGGGCTTTGCGCAGTGAATGTTGACATAAACACGCTTTGCGTCACGCTCAATCTCAACCTTGGGAACGCCTGCGGGAGCAAGCTTCTCGAGAAGGTATTCACGAAGATTATAATCTTCAACAAGAGTGTCGCCGAACTTGTTGGGATCTGCATACCAGCGAGATTCCCAGTCCTTAATAACACCGATTCTCAAACCGGTAGGATTAATTTTCTGTCCCATTGTTTAACCTCCTCCTTCGCTTATTCCATTTCCTTGAGCACAAGGGTGATATGAGATGTTTTCTTGTTAATACGGAAGCCTCTGCCCTGAGCTCTGGGTCTCATACGCTTAAGAGTGGGGCCCTGGCTGACGCTGCACTCGGCAACATACAGGCGGCTGACGTCCATATTATTATTGTTTTCAGCATTTGCCATTGCTGACTTTAAAAGCTTCATCAAGGGTTCACACGCGGCCTTGGGCGTGTACTTGAGAATAGCCATTGCCTTGTCTGCAGGCTGATTGCGGATTAAATCGAGCACAATCTGAACCTTGCGAGGCGCAATACGGATATAAGTTGCCTTAGCGGTTGCTGTGGGCACACTCTGCATTGCCATATCTGACATTGTTAATACACTCCTTTCGCCGATTATTTACCGTTATTTGATGTTTTTGAACCTGCATGACCTCTGAAGGTTCTTGTAGGTGCAAATTCACCGAGCTTGTGACCGACCATATCTTCCGTTACATAAACGGGAACATGCTTGCGTCCGTCGTGAACAGCAAATGTGTGGCCGACAAAGTCGGGGAAGATTGTGGAGCTACGGCTCCATGTCTTGAGAACCTGCTTCTCGCCGTTCTCGTTCATCTTCTGAACTCTTTCGAGCAGTTTAGGCTGCACAAAGGGTCCTTTTTTAACGCTTCTGCCCATTATTATCTGCTCCTTTCACTTACTTGTCGTTACGACGCTTTACGATAAGCTTGTCGGACGGTTTCTTGGTGTTTCTGGTCTTGTAACCGAGAGCGGGCTTGCCCCAAGGGGTAACAGGACCGGGTCTGCCGATGGGAGCCTTGCCTTCACCACCGCCGTGGGGGTGATCGCAGGGGTTCATGACTGAACCGCGAACCGTAGGTCTCCAGCCCATGTGACGCTTACGGCCGGCCTTACCGACTTTAACGTTCTCATGGTCAAGATTGCCAACGCCGCCGATGGTTGCCATGCAGTCAGCAGAAACATTGCGAAGCTCGCCCGAGGGGAGTCTGAGAAGGGCATAGCCGTTCTCTTTAGCCATAAGCTGAGCGGAGTTGCCTGCTGCTCTTGCGAGCTGGCCGCCTCTGCCGGGATAAAGCTCAATGTTGTGAATAACGGTACCAACGGGGATGCTTGTAAGAGGAAGGGCGTTGCCTGCCTTGATGTCGGCGTCGGGGCCGGCAATGACAGTGTCGCCTACCTTCAGACCTGCGGGCTGAAGGATGTATCTCTTCTCGCCGTCTTCATACTGAAGAAGTGCGATGAAAGCTGAGCGGTTGGGATCGTACTCAACGGTCATAACCGTTGCGGGGATGCCGACCTTATCTCTCTTGAAATCGATTATACGATACTTTCTGCGCTGAGCGCCGCCACGATGGCGAACTGTGATTCTTCCGTAGCTGTTGCGTCCGCTCTTCTTTTTAAGAGAAGTCAGCAGGCTTCTTTCGGGAGCGGTCTTTGAAAGCTCAGAAAAATCCGTAACCGACATATTTCGTCTTGCGTTGCCTGTCGGTTTATAAACTCTGATAGACATTTTTCTACACTCTCCTTATAGCGGCTTTGCGGAGCAATGTCAGTCTCCATACTTTACCGCCGGATTTATGGGATATTTGTCTTTGCCGCTTAAATCGACAATGGTGATTACATCATTCCGTCAAAGAACTCAATTGTTTTTGAATCCTCTGTAAGGGTTACGATTGCTTTCTTGCGGGAAGCTGTATAGCCCTCAAAACGGCCGTATCTTCTGAGCTTACCGTTAACATTGATGGTGTTAACCTTTGCAACCTTAACGCCGAAAAGCTCCTCAACTGCCTTAGCAATTTCGATCTTGTTGGCATCCTTGGCAACTTCAAAGGTGTATTTACGATCGGCCATGCCGTCCATGCTGTTTTCGGTGATAACGGGGCGGAGGACAATTTCCTGTGCTAACTTGCTCATGCGTAAACCTCCTCGATCTTGCTTACGGCATCCTTGAGAACAACTACTGTGTCGCAGTTGAGAATGTCATAAACGTTGAGTGTTCCGGCAAGAGTTGTCTTAACGCCGGCAATGTTGCGAGCCGAGCGGTAGATGATGTCATTCTTCTCGGGAAGAACGAAAAGAACCTTCTTGCCTGTTTCAAGTGCGTTAACAACCTTGACCATTTCCTTTGTCTTGATAGCTTCAAGAGTGAGGGAGTCAAGAACTATAAGCTCGTTATCTGCAACCTTTGCAGAAAGAGCGGACTTGATTGCAAGTCTTCTGACCTTCTTGTTAACATCCTTATGATAGTCACGGGGCTTGGGGCCGTGAGCGATACCGCCGTGATACCACTGCGGAGCTCTTGTTGAACCCTGTCTTGCGCGGCCTGTTCCTTTTTGCCTCCAAGGCTTCTTTCCGCCGCCGCTGACTTCTGCTCTGGTAAGAGTAGACTGTGTGCCCTGGCGCTGATTTGCCAGATAGCTGACTACGCAGAGATGCATGGCGGGAATGCTGGGCTCAATGCCGAAAATGCTGTCTGCAAGCTCCATATCGGAAAGCTTCTTACCGGCCATGTCGAAAACTGATACTTTAGGCATTCTTCTCTACTCCTTTCCTTATGCTTTCTTTACTGTGTCACGGATAACAACGATGCCGCCCTTGGGGCCGGGAACGGCGCCCTTGATGGCAAGCAAATTGTTTTCTGCGTCAACTTTAACTACGTCAAGATTCTGGATTGTAACTCTCTCGCAGCCGAGATGACCTGCAAGCTTCTTTCCCTTGTAAACTCTTGAGGGATCGGAGCAAGCGCCCAGAGAACCGGCATGTCTTGCAACAGGGCCTGTACCGTGGGACTCTTTAAGTCTTGAGAAATTCCATCTCTTGATTGCACCGGCAGTTCCTTTACCCTTGCTTGTGCCGACAACGTCAACCTTGTCGCCTGCTGCAAAGATGTCTGCCTTGATTACGTCGCCTACATTAACGCTTGCCATATCGTCAAGCTTGAACTCCTTGAGAGTCTTTTTGGGAGCGACGTCAGCCTTTGCGAAGTGACCCTTCATGGGCTTGTTCACACGCTGAACCTTTACATCGCCGAAGCCGAGCTGTGCTGCTTCATAGCCGTCGTTTTCAAGAGTCTTCTTCATAACGACCGTGCAGGGGCCTGCTTCAACAACTGTTACGGGAACTACATTTCCCTTTTCATCGAAAATCTGTGTCATACCGATTTTCTTGCCGATGATTGCTTTTTGCATATTGCTTTCCTCCTGTTAGGTTATTGGTTGACCGCTTGGCCAACATGACCTGCATTTGCTGAAATCAAAGCTTGATTTCGATCTCAACGCCTGCGGGAAGCTCAAGACCTGTCAGAGCTTCAACTGTTTTAGCTGAGGGTCTGATAATGTCGATAAGCCTTTTGTGTGTTCTCTGCTCAAACTGCTCACGGCTGTCCTTATACTTATGAACAGCACGGAGGATTGTTACGACTTCCTTCTCTGTGGGAAGGGGTACGGGGCCTGATACCTGAGCGCCTGTTCTTTTAGCGGTCTCAACGATCTTCTCCGCTGCCTTGTCAACAAGGCTGTGGTCGTAGCCTTTGAGTCTGATTCTGATTTTTCCCTTAACTGCCAATGTGAACGCCTCCTTAAAATTTGGCGGGCCGCAAATTCGTGAAAACCGACCCGGGTGTTTCAACCCGTCCGATTTAAAAACCGGAAAAACATATTTCCGGGTAGCTCTCACGCTATGCACATGGGTATCCCACGCAGCGGGCGCCCGGGAATGGCGCACCTCTCCGTTAAGGACACATTTCGCCCGGTTTGAAATCGGACATACTCCGCAGAAATTTCCCGCTTCTGAGAGCGGCCACCTCCTGCATCATCGCATATCAGCATGGTTTCAGATGTTTTCGGGCATAATTACCCCTTTGTCAGAAACCGTGCTTAAGTATAATAACATATAACATATAATAAAGTCAAGCGTTTTTTTAAGTTTTTTCAAAAAAATTTTGCTGTTTAAAATTGCCTGAAAATCAAGCGGTTCAACGCTTTCGGGATTTTCATGTTTCCCCTCAAAGCACATATATAAAAGGTATATATAATAATTAAATTAAATATACAATATACTGTGCCTCGCTTTGCCCGGAACACAATACAGGCGGTTTTCAAAATTTTCTTGCTTATGTTTTTAATTTATGGTATTATGATTTTACAAACGGGATATTTTTTCTGTTTAAATCAATATTATTCCTTTTGGGGACAAAAAAGCAGCCGCTTTCGGCGGCGGAACGGAGATTATTATGATAGGTTTAGGCAAATGGACCTGCACGGTCAAAACGATTTTTTACTCAGGCGAGGTTAAGCTTCACATTTTTGATAACAACGGCAGTTACGGCTTTGAGCTGTTGGCGCCGAAAATCGATTTGCCCGATATCACGGTTAAGGAGATAACCGAAAACGGAAACACGGTTGATGTGGTTATTCAGACAAGCATGCTTCCGGGCAAAGATATTGAGCTTCACGCCGAATTTGACGGCGACTTTTTCAGCGGCTATGTCAAAATCCCCGTTATGGGCAAGGTCAAACTGAATAACGGCCGCAGGATTGCGGAATAATCAAACAAAAAATAAGCCACGGCTTGCGTTTCAGCAACGCAGACCGTGGCTTTTGATTATCCTTGCATGGAACGATGTCCACATCGTTCAAAGGGCAAAAAAACGAGCTTTGCTGTATTCACGGTAGGGCGGGGGCTTGCTCCCGCCGTTTTTTATTTATGCAGAATTGTTGATATATATGGCTTTTCGTAGGGAACGCCGTCCTCGGCGTTCCGTGGGATTTGTTGTTTTTTCACGGACAACCGCAAGGGTTGTCCCTACGATTTGGTTTTCATTATGTAGGGGACGATGCCCACATCGTCCCAAAGTCATATATGTCATTATTCGCCGTTGGCGAATCGGTTCGTCGGGGACGCCGAACCCTACGGATTTATAGTTAATTTGTTTGCTTTCAGTCAACAACCGTAGGGGACGGGTCACCCGTCGCGAATAAAAATCAAGACGTTTTATTTTATGATTTCTCGGAACGCCGGGAACGGCGTTCCCTACGATGAGATTGCATTGATCTCGAGCATTTTCAAGCGGGCGAACAAAGTTCGCCCCTACCGTGTTGCCGTTGATTTCTGGTGATTTCACAGAAAAATCGGAATTTGACGAGTTTTTTTACTCCCTCAGGCGCTATGCGCCAGCTCCCTCAGGAGGGAGCCC
>JBJEQC010000039.1:0-6627 GCA_051881555.1 Acutalibacteraceae bacterium | reverse complement strand
CGCAACGGCAAACTCATGGGCGGCAGAGCCTTCTTTGCATCTTATCGTCACTGAATCACAGCCGTCAAATGCGTCAGCGGCGATGCTCGTTACGCTTTCGGGAATTGTTACCGTCTGCAAAGAGGTGCAGTTTGCAAAAGCTTCGTCGCCGATGCTTTTTGTTCCGTCGGGAATCGTAACCGAAGTCAGGCTCGAACAGCCGTAAAACGCTCCGATTCCGATAGCTTCAAGCGATGAAGGCAGAGAAACGGACGAAAGCGAAGTGCAATCCGCAAAAGCTTCCTGCCCGATTTGCGTTACCGATGAGGAAATCGTGACCGATTTAATGCTCGTGTTGCCCGAAAAAGCTCCCGACCCGATGGCTGTCACGGGAGTTGAACCGACGCTTGAAGGAATCGAAACGCTCGAATCGCTTCCTTTATATTCCGTGATTACCCCGCCAGACGCTCCGAAATTGTTTTCGGGATTTGTGGTCTGCTGACGGGTGGTCGTCTCTTCCTCGGTCACGGTTGTTTTTGCGGCGGTGGTTTTCGCTGTGGTTGCCGCCGTGGTTGTCACCTTTGCCGTGGTCGCTGTCGTTGTGGTCTGCTTAGCCGTTGTAACGGTTGTCTGCGGCAAGGTTGTTGACTTCTTGGTTGCGGTGGGCTTCTTCGTCTGAGCGGCGGTCATCTGCGCCGCTGTTATCACTTGTGACAATGCCGCTGTCGTTTTTAAAGTTGTCAAATTCGTTGTTGAAGCCGCAGTCGAAGCTGCTGAGCTTATTTCGGTTGTCAACTCTGCGAGCGCCTGCCGTGCCGTATGGGTTTCCTCATATCCGACAGTAGTTGCGTATGATGTTGTATCCTCGGGCGGCTTGCTGTCAATATGTTCCTTAATTGCGACAGTACCGCCGACCGCAACCGAGCCTGCAACGGCAACTGCGGCAATTTTTACTCCGATTGAAACTGCTGCGGTTGAAGCAGCTCCGACGGTTGATGCGGCGGCAGAGCCTGCTCCGGCTGATACTGCGGCCGTTCCCGACGCTGATGCCGAACCCGATACTGCGGCTGTTCCCGATGCCGCAGCGGCTCCCGAAGCGGCGGAAACTGCGCTGACCGTTGCCGAAACAGAAGCGTCTGCTATTGCCGCGGGAACAACAATATTTTTTGCTCTGAACGCCAACAAAGACAGAACCGCAGGGATTGCTCCGATGCCGTAAAGGGTCGGATCTTTTTTGCGGAGCTTGCCGAACTCTTTTTCAATTTCTTTTCTGCCGTGATGCAGACGGCTCTTGACGGTTCCGAGGGGAATATCAAGAATATCCTTGATTTCGTCCAGACTTTTGTCTTCATAGTGATAAAGAACTATGCAAGCCCTGACCTCGGGCGACAGCCTGTCCAGAATACCCGATACTTTTTCTCTTAATTCTTCTCGCTCGATATATTCCTGCGGAATGGGCTGATCCCATTCCTCGGAGTGTTCCTCGTCCCGATTTTTCAGAAATACAATCGGCGCATAGATGCGCTGTTCTTTTTTTATGTAATTTTTACATTCATTCTCAACAATGGTTTTCATCCAGCTGTCAAAGCTCTCGGGTTTTTTCAGCTCCGGGAGCTTTTGAAACGCCTTCAGATATGCGTTCTGCAAAACATCCTCAACGTCGCATGAGTTGCTGAGCAGAAGGCTTGCGGTGCAGTAAGAAGCCTTGACGGTGAGCTTGTAAAGCTCGTCGAAAGCCGAACCGTCACCGTTTTTTGCCGCATTTATCAGCTCGGAATAATCAACAGTACCGTTCATTAAAATCTCCTCAAATGAAATTCTAATAAAATATATCATATTTTGCAAAATCTATCAAGAATAAGACGAAAAATAAAAAATTTTTTATTATTTTCACGAGAATTTGTGAACCTTTTTGAACTTTCGGTTGTCTTAGTATATGTAGATAAAAGTTTCAAGGAGGGGGCGTTGTTAATATAATGAAGATGATCCGGGCAAATTGGTTTTTACTGCAAATTATTATATATTGCCAAAGATAATTCCGCAGTATTTTTTCTGTCGGTTAAGATATATACACTTTATCAAATTTTAAACAGGAGGTTACAATAATTGAAAAAACTAATCAGAAAAACATTGGCTTTATTGCTTGCGCTGACTATGGTGTTCGGAGCCGCTCCGCTTGCGGGGCTTGTCGGGATTGAAATTCCGAGCCTGAAAGATGTTTTCGTCAAAAAAGCCGAAGCGGCGACATACAACGGAACATGTGGCAATAATCTGACTTGGACGCTTGATACTGAAACGGGTGTTCTTGCGGTCAACGGCACCGGAGCTATGACGAATAATCTTAATTCATCAGATCCACCTTGGCATGATTACCGATCATCTATCAAAACAATAAAAATCGGAAACGGCGTAACAAACATAAGCGATTGGGCGTTCTCTAGTTGTGGCGTACTGACAAGCATAACAATCCCCGACAGCGTAACGAGCATAGGATGTGATGCGTTCTATAACTGTGACGGACTGACAAGCGTAACAATCCCTGATAGTGTAACATTCATAGACGATTGGGCGTTCTGTGACTGCGACGGACTGACCATAGTATCAATCGGCAACGGCGTGACGAGCATAGGCGATTGGGCGTTCGATGACTGCGACGGACTGACAAGCGTTACAATTCCCAGTAGCGTAAAAAGTATAGGCTGGTATGCGTTCAAAGATTGCACAGGGCTTACAAGCATAGCTGTGGATGTTAACAATCCAAATTATTCAAGCGATGAATCCGGGGTATTATTTAATAAAAATAAAGCAAAGCTTATTCAATATCCTATCGGAAACAAAAGAACCGAATACAAGATTCCCGACAGCGTAACGAGCATTGGTAATGATGCGTTCTCTAACTGCGCAGAACTTACAAGCGTAATAATCCCTGACAGCGTAATGAGCATAGGCGATTGGGCGTTCTGTGACTGCGACGGACTGACCATAGTATCAATCGGCAACGGCGTGACGAGCATAGGCGATTGGGCGTTCGATGACTGCGACGGACTGACAAGCGTAGCAATCCCCAACAGCGTAACGAGTATAGGCAATTATGCGTTCTATAACTGCACCGGACTGACAAGCATAACAATCCCCGACAACGTAACGAGTATTGGCTGCTATGCGTTCTATAACACAGGAATATACGATGATTCTTCCAACTGGGAAAACGATGTATTATATATCGAAAATTATTTGATTGAGGCAAAAACAACGATTTCAGGGGCTTATTCAATAAAGCCCAGAACAAAAGCACTAGCAGATTATGCTTTCTATAACTGCACCGGACTGACAAGCATTACAATCCCCGACAGCGTAACGAGCATTGGTTGGGGTGCGTTCCGTGGCTGTACCGGACTGACAAGCGTAACAATCCCCGACAGCGTAACGAGCATAGGCAATGAGGCGTTCTATAACTGCACCGGACTGACAAGCATAACAATCCCCGACAGCGTAACGAGTATAGACAATAATGCGTTCGATGACTGCACCTCTCTCACCAATGTATATTATGCAGGAACTGAAGTCGAATGGAATTCAATTGTTATCGGCGAAAATAATGATCGTTTGCTGAATGCAACAATTCACTTTAACTCAAGCGGAAATGGTGAAAGCGGCAATCCGGATATTCCGCCTGATGAAAGCACTTTTTATACCCTGCACGGCTTTTCTTCAGAGCCCCTGCTCCATTTAGGCAAAGCTGAAATTATCGATATGCAATTTGAAGTTGAAGCTTATGACGGAGTCAATCCTTCATTTCTTGTTGCAAATCCTACATTTTCATTCACATCATCTGATACCAATGTTTTTCAAATTGATAACATAACCAAAAACGGAAAATCCACTTCAATAGAAATTGCAAGCGAAAACCCCGGCGTGGCTATTCTTACCGTTACGGCTTATGTTGACGGCAAATATGTTGCAGGCGGTCAGTACAGAGTGACAGTCGAAGGGGAATCGGTATATCACGCTAAAACCGTACCGGTAAGAGATGATTTTAATTTCATATCAAATGAAATAATAATTGACAATTTTGAATTTGAGGATAATGGTAACGGTTATTGCAGTGTTTCTTTTGATGCATATAATCAAGCAAATTGTATCGGTTCTGTGGATGTATATGACAAAGACGGGAATTTGCTTTACAGCAAAGCTATAAGTGCATTCACGGGAGATCTTCCGACAGGTCTTTGGAATTCGGTCAAAAAGCTTTTTGAAATTTTTAACGAAGATTTTTACAGAGAAAGATCGTATAAAGAAAAGAATTACTCCAAGAAAACAGAAATCAGTCTGTATCAAATTCCTGTTGACGGATATATTTCTATTTCAAACGATGTAAATTCTTCCGTGCCGTGTGCACTGTATAACATTTCAAAGCTTGTTGTTAAAATATCGTCAGAAATCCTTGGATCATTTTTCAAGAGTCCCCCCTCCGAAGAAGTTGTAGACCAAGCCGCCGAATCTCTGGCACTTGAAGTACTAGAAGCAATGGCGAAATCGCCGGTAAGCAGCGGAACAATTTTCGATATCCTGGAGGAGTTTTGCCTGGCAATCAACCACGGAAGTTCAAGCGAGGAAATGGACGCAGTTGTTGATGATTATATCCTTTATGTAGACGCTTTGAATATTGATGTTGGTCAAATCCTTATTGACGCTGCAAAAAATGCAGGTATAGGCGTTGTTGAAGGCTTAGTTTATAAATCATTAGGTCCTGTAGGAACTATTATTAAAACTTCTTTCAAAATGTTTTCATTAAGCAAAACGGCGGAACATATTGATACTTTAAAAGAATTTGCAGATAGCGGGAAGACATCCGTTTATTTTTCAAGTGCCTATGACAGCAAGCTCTATTCAAACGGGTATTATGTATTTGACCGTGAATTGTTTGATGAAAATGTTACATTCCATCAATATGCTATTACTTCCGGCAATGATTATCTGGATTCAATCGGCGTATTCAAAGACATGGAATATGTTAATGTAATCGGAATGGATTTATACCAAAACGGCAAGAAAATTCAACCATCAGGCACTGTTGAGGTGGCAATTCCCGTTCCGGAAGATATACCGTTCTCTGAAATATTAAATATCAGAGTTTACCGTAAAGAAGCAGATGGATCATTCACAAAACTGGAATGCGACTTCAGAAATTACAAAAACGGATATCTGTATATAAATACTGAGCATTTTAGTGTTTATTGTATTGTGGCAGAAACGACGAGTCACATTACTGACATATCTTTTGAAAAAACTGATTTATCGCTATTAGTTGATGAATACATTATTAATGAACCTACAATACTTCCAAACAATATAACGAACGCAAAGTTCACATGGAGTTCCTCGGACGAGACTGTTGCCAAGGTCACAAAATCAGGTTATGTTATTGGCATAAATCCCGGCAAAGCGGTTATTACCATAGTTTCAGAAGACGGAGAAATATCTGCAAGCTACAATGTTAATGTTTATAGAAATGATAATGGCGTTGATTTGCCTTTGGTAATCAAGAATCCGTCAACTACAACAATTAATTACGGCGACAGCATTATTCTTCATGCTCAGATTGACGGTGCATTGCCCGACGGAGCATATATTGTATGGTCCGAGAGCAACGGCAATTTTGACATGAGCGTATCGGATGACGGTTTGACCTGCAAGATTTCTCCGAGGGCAAACGGTAAAACCACATTCACGGTAACCGCTTATGACAAGGACGGCAAGGTCATAAGCTCCGGCACACAGGTTATGACCGCAAATGCGGGATTATGGCAGAGAATAGTTGCGTTCTTCAAGAACATTTTCGGGCTGACTAAGACTATTCCGCAGATATTCAAGGGCATTTTTAAGTTTTTTCATTCGAGGAGTTAACATAGATGCACGGCAGAGGCGTTTTGCTTCTGCCGTGATTTTTTATAAACAGATTACTGATTTTGCGGATATTATGACAGGACGTCAATCTGTAGCGGACAATGCCCAAATCGTTCCAAATGCGGAAATTTTTTGTTTTGCCGTATTCACGGTAGGGCGGGGGCTTGCTCCCGCCGTTTTGAATTTTTGAAAATATACGTATTATTCGCCTGCGGCGAATCGGTTCGTCGGGGACGCCGAACCCTTCGGATTCTTTGCGAATTTGTGCGTTTTCAGGCGGCAACCGTAGGGGACGGGTTGCCCGTCCCGCATAAACCAAGCCGTTGTTTTATGTTTTCCCGGAACGCTGAGGACAGCGTTCCCTACGAAAAATTGTTATTATTCAACAGATTTGGCGTAACAATCAAACGGCGGGAGCAAGCCCCCGCCCTACCTTGAACCTATTACCTTTTACTTCATCACTATTCACTCAAAATACAGCTTTTGCGAAACACGGGCGACCACGCAGGGACGCCCCTACCTTCATGTGCCGCAGGCACACTTCATTCTTCATTTGATTCCGGGCGGGAGAACACAGTTCTCCCCTACCGTGTTGCCGATGGTTTCTGCTGTTTTCCCGGAACGCTGAGGACAGCGTTCCCTACGAAAAACTGTTATTTTTCAACGGATTATGCATGACAAACAGGCGGCGGGAGCAAGCCCCCGCCCTACCTTCATGTGCCGCAGGCACACATCATTTCT
>JBJEQC010000038.1:23044-28296 GCA_051881555.1 Acutalibacteraceae bacterium | reverse complement strand
GAGAATGTTTGCAAAAGATTGACAACGGATTAAAAAACGGGTAAAATAATATTTGTAAAATGGATAAAAATGCAAAAGTGTTTAACACAGAAAGGGAGACAGTTATGAATGATGTTAACAAGCTCTATGAGCTTTGGCTTGAAAAAACGGCGGATAACGCCGAAATTCAAAAAGAGCTCCTTTCGATAAAAGGCAATGAAGAAGAAATTCTTGACAGGTTCTACAGAAATCTTGAATTCGGAACGGCGGGTCTGAGAGGCGTTCTCGGAGCAGGAACGAACAGAATGAACACCTACACGGTCTGCCAGGCAACTCAGGGGCTTGCGGACTGCCTTAACGGCAAATATGACAGTGCAAGCGTTGCAATCGGCTACGATTCAAGAATCAATTCGGATGTATTTTCAAGGCAGTGCGCCGAGGTGCTTGCGGCGAACGGAATAAAGGCTTATATTTTTCCGCGCCTTATGCCCACGCCTCTGCTTTCATTTGCGGTTATGCGCCTTAAATGTCAGAGCGGCATCGTTATCACGGCGAGCCACAATCCGTCAAAATACAACGGCTACAAATGCTACGACCCCGCAGGCTATCAGATGACGGACGAAGCGGCGCTCGAAACCTATTCGTTCATTCAGAAGGTCGATATGTTCAAGGATATCAAGCGTATCCCGTTTGATGAGGGTCTTGAAAAGGGACTCATCGAATATATCTCGGACGACCTTGTTGAAGAATTTTATTCGCTCGTTATGCAGCGCCCGATAAATCCCGGAATCAGCAGGGAGAGCGACCTTAAAGTTATCTATTCTCCGCTCAACGGCACGGGCAATATTCCTGTCAGAACGGTTCTTTCAAGAGCGGGCTTCAAGAATGTTGAGGTTGTTCCTCAGCAGGAGATGCCGGACGGCACTTTCCCGACCTGCCCATATCCCAACCCCGAAATCAAGCAGGTTTTTGAATGTGCAATCGAAATGACAAAGACGGATAAGGCGGATTTGCTTCTTGCGACCGACCCCGACTGCGACAGAGTGGGCATTGCCGTTCTGACGGGCGGCGAATATGTGCTGCTCTCGGGCAACGATGTCGGCGTTCTGCTTGCCGAATATATGCTTTCCGCAAGAAAAGAAAAGGGAACCCTGCCCGAAAATCCGTTGATGACAAAATCCTTTGTTTCAACTCCGCTTATCAATCTTGTTGCCGAGAAATACGGTTGCAAGGTGGTTGATGTGCTCACGGGCTTCAAATATGTCGGCGAATTCATCTCAAAGCTTGAGAAAAACGGCGAGGAAAATCGCTTCGTTATGGGCTTTGAGGAGAGCTACGGCTATCTTATCGGCACTCATGCGAGAGATAAGGATGCCGTTGCCGCTTCGCTGATGATCTGCGAAATGGCGGCTTATTATAAGAGCAAGGGCAAAACTCTCGTTGATGTTCTCAACGGAATTTACGACGAGTTCGGCAATTATGTCAACAAGCTTTATAACTTTGCGTTTGAGGGCGCAAGCGGAATGGTAAAGATGGCGGAAATCATGGCTCAGACAAGAGAGAACCCGCCCAAGGAGCTTGCCGGTCTTAAAGTGCTGAAAGTCCACGATTTTGAAGCAAGCACGGTTACGGACACCGAAACGGGAGCAAAAACCGCAATTGAGCTTCCGAAATCCAATGTTCTTGCTTATTCTCTGCCCGAGGGCAATTTTGCAATAGTCCGTCCGTCGGGAACGGAGCCGAAAATCAAGGTTTATATTACCGGCTGCGGCAAGACGAGGGCTGACGCCGAAGACAGGGCGGATAGGCTCGGAGCGGCAATGCAAGAATTAATTATTAAATAAAGCAGGAGAGTGAAAATAATGAAAGGTCGCAGCCTTTTTGTCAGAATAGTTGCAATTTTCCTTTGTGCGGTTATGGTTCTCGGAGTTGTGACTGCGGCGATTTATGCCTTTGCCGCCGATGAAGCAGTTTTGTATACGGCGTCACCCGACACGGGCAGTTCATCGATGATATGGGTCATAGTTGCGGTTGTTGCGGCGGTTGCCGTTATCGCAGGATGCCTGATAATTCCCAAGGCAAAGAAAAAATAAACCGAATATTTAAACTCCGCTGTGAGCAGTTTTGCCACGGCGGAGTTTTTTGCATTATGACATTAAAAAACGAATTACGGCACATTTTCCATATTTTTATTGTCATAAAACCTTTTTATAGTTTATATTTATGTTGATTTTTGTCTGAAAGAGGGATATAATATACAATGTATAATTATTGGAAGAATTGTTCGGAGGACTGAAATGATCGACATTCACTGCCATATTTTATACGGAGTTGACGACGGTTCTTTCAGTCTTGAAGAAACCGTAAAATTGGCCGAAATTGCCGAACAGGGCGGAACAGAGGCAATAATTGCGACTCCTCACAGCAATGTTCCCGATTCTTACATAAACCATTGGAACAAAGATTTTGAAGAAAAAATCGTTCTGATAAACAAAGCTCTTGCCGAAAGAGGAATTGATATCACGGTTTATCGGGGTCAGGAGATTTTCTGCGCAGGCAGATTTGTCGAGCTTCTCTCGGAGGGGAACCTGATAACCCTGAATAATTCAAGATATCCGCTTGTCGAATTCGATTTTTATGAGCGTTCCCATGAGGCTTATGTTATGGCGGCAAGGCTTGCGGCGCAAGGCTATGTTCCGATTGTGGCGCATCCGGAAAGATATCAGTTCATTTGCGAGGAAGAGGAAGCCGCCGAACGGCTGAAGGATATCGGCTGTCTGCTTCAGGTTAACAAGGGCAGCCTGAAGGGCAGCTTCGGCTTTCGTGCGCAGAGGGCGGCTTATCGTCTGCTTGAAGAAGGGCTTGCGGACTTTGTTGCGAGCGACGCTCACAGCCCGTATATGAGAACGCCGTTTCTCGGAAATGTCCGTGAAATGATAAGCGAAGAGTTTTCGCCCGATTATGCAGAGCTTCTTCTCAGCGAGAATCCGGGACTTGTTATTGAGAATAAAGAAATACTTACTTATTGAGTTAATTGCATTGGAGTTTGTTAATTTATGATGAGAATTCTGAGAATAGCCGTTTCCGTGCTGTTTGTTATAACTTTGGCGGTTTTTTCTTATTTTTATATTAATGTGAAAATACATACCGACAACACCATTCCCGTTATCAGCGTTGAGGGAGAAATGCTTGAAGTCGGATTCAATGTTACCGACGAAGAACTGCTTGAAGGCGTTACGGCGTATGACGAAAAGGACAAGGACCTGACGGATAAGGTTATTGTTGAAACAATTTCAAAGTTCACCGAAAAAGGCGTTTGCAAGGTTACATATGCCGTTTGTGACAGCGACAACCATGTTGCAAAGGCGTCGAGAAAAATCAGATATAAGGACTATGAATCGCCGAAGTTCTATATGACCGATGACACCTGCTATTCGCTTTATGAAAGCATCAATGTCAATGATTCCATTGGGGCTTCTGACTGCATTGACGGCGACATTTCAAGGGATATGATAATCACATCCGAGGATGCGGTTTCTTCCGTGGCGGGCGTTTATTCAATAAATGCGACCGTCACCAACAGCAAGGGAGATACCTCTGAAATAACGCTCCCGATGATAATTGAGGACAGAAGCGTTGCCGCTCCGCGAATTGTTCTGACGAATTACCTTGTTTATACTGAAAAGGGTCAGGCGTTTGACCCGAACAAGTATGTCAAAGAGGTTACGGACACGGAAGAAAATGTTCTGAACCTTGAAGTCAAGGTGGAATCCGCAGTGGATATAAACAAAGAGGGTATATACATGGTTCATTATTTTGCAACCGATGCAGAGGGTGTTCAGGGTCATTCGGTGCTGTTGGTTTCGGTAGGTAAATAAGCTTATGGATAAGAATAAAATTATTTTTGAATGGCACAGTCTTGTTAAAGACCTTATCAGAAATGTGTGGGTTATCGTTCTCTCAGTGCTGATCGGATTAATGGGAATTTATATTGCGTCCTACAGCGTGTATTCCCCCGAATATACTTCAAGTGCAATTCTTGTTGTTACCGCCAAGGCGAATACTCAGGGAAAATCCTATTCAATGGTTTCCGTTTCTTCCGAAATGGCAAATGTCTACACAAACGTTTTCGTTCAGCAGCTTATGAAAACAAAGGCAGCAGAAAAAGCGGGAATGGAAAGCTTTGACGGGAAAATCAGCGCTTCGGTTCTTTCCGAAACAAATCTGCTTGAGCTGAAGGTTACCTCAAAGAAGCCGCAGACGGCTTATGCGCTCATCAAAGCCGTGTTGGAGGTATATCCGGAAATATCGGATAATATATTTGAAAATTCGACCATTACCGTTATCAAACAGCCGACGGTTCCCGCTTCGCCGTCAAACAGAATAACAACGGCAAACAAAAAAATCATTCTGCTTGCCTGCGTTGCGGTTTCGGCGGCAGCAATAGTCGTTTTGTCATTGCTCAGAGACACGGTTAAAAATGAAGCGGCATTCAAGTCAAAAATAGATTCAAAGCTGTTGGGCTCGGTTATTCATGAAAGCAAGAGACTGACGGTTCAGGACTATATCCGTAAAAAGAAAAAAGCTTTGCTGATTTATAATAATGCTTTCATAAGTCTCAAATTCAGCGAAAGCTTTCAGAAATTAGCCGCAAAGCTTGAACATATCAAAAAGCACGGCGACGGAAAGGTTTTTGCGGTAACGAGCGTTTCGGAGAACGAGGGTAAATCCACAATTGCTTCAAATATTGCACTTTCTCTTGCAAGCCGCGGATACAGAGTCGTTCTTTTTGACCTTGACGCCAAAAAGCCTGCGCTTTATAAAATTTTTAATCAGAGCTACGAGAAATATTATGAGCTGGGCGAGCTTATGAACCGTGAGATAAAATTCAGCGAGTTCAGACTCAGAAAGTTCAATAAAACCTCTCTTTATCTTGCGCTTAACACAAAGCCTTATCCCGATTCACGCAAATGGCTTGAAAACGGAATGGCGGAAAAAATCATTAATGTCACCAAGGAAAAAGCTGATTTCGTTATCATTGATACCGCACCCATGGCAGTTGATTCCTCGGTTACGGATATTGCCAAAATCGCCGACAGTACCTTGCTTGTTGTTAGAACGGACGAGGTTGCGGTTTCGGATATCAACGATGCGATAATAACCCTCGGCGAAGTCGGCGGAAATGTTGCAGGCTGTGTCCTGAATGATGTTTATCCGGAGCTGTCATTCATAAAATTCAACGGTGCCGACGAGAGCGGACGGTATTACGGCAA
>JBJEQC010000038.1:18290-22944 GCA_051881555.1 Acutalibacteraceae bacterium | reverse complement strand
CGGCAAATACGGTGGCTATTCCTATTTTCCCGAAGCCCCCGCCAATGAGGAGAACGCTGAGGAGTTATGATATTAAATCAACCGAAGGATGAAAACGAAGAATGAATCAGACCGAAAACATAAATAAAGAACCCGAGAAAATTGACGAGATCAAGATAAAAATTTATCTCAGCGATTTTTTAAAGGGAATCAAGAAATTCTGGTGGCTGTGCGTTGCCCTTGCAGTTGCGGCAGGCGGCTTCAAGCTGACTGTCGGCTATCTGAATTTTACCCCGAGCTACACCACCTCTGCCATATGCACGGTCAGCACGCAGAACAGTTCCGCAACCATAGGAGGCATATCTTTTTATTCCTTTTATTACGACAGTTCAACCGCTTCACAGATTGCAAGAACTTTTCCGCATATCATGAGCAGCTACATTTTGCAGGATGCAATTTGTGAGGATCTGGGTATCCCCGCTTTGCCGGCGGCTCTTTCCGTTTCCTGCGTTTCGGATTCAAACATGATAACGATAAGCTCAACGGGCAGTGACCCGAAAAAAGCATATGATGTTCTGATGTCGGCAATCAAAAATTTTCCCGATGCGGCAAAATATGTTGTCGGAAACATCAGACTGACGGTAATTTCGGATGCCTTCATTCCCGCAAAGCCGTCCAACAGCAATGCATTTGTCAAGTCGGCAATCAAATGGGCATTGATCGGCTTTGCGTTGGGGCTTGCCTGCATTGTTTTATATGTATTTCAGCGCAGCACGGTCAGAACGAAAAACGACCTTAAATCCGAGCTTAACATTGAAGCCGTCGGAACCGTTCCGCAGGTTTCGTTCAAAAAGCATTCGAAGCAGTTTAATCAGTCGGTGCTTTTGACAAACCCGAAAATCGGAAGCGGATTTCTTGAATCCGTGCGAGTTATGAGAAACACCTTTGTCAACTCTCTAAAGCCTCAGGAAAAGGTCATCATGGTGACCAGCACGGCTCCGGGCGAGGGAAAGACAACCGTCATCACGAACCTTGCGCTTTCGCTTGCGGACTGCGGAAAAAACGTGCTTTTGGTTGATGCGGATATCCGCAATCCGAGCGTTGCGCCTTTGCTCGGCATCGACCCCGGGCAGCTTGAGATTTCAGAGGAGACGGAGCTTTATTCAATCAGCCGACTTGAGGATTACAAAATTTCTTATATGTTCTTTAAGGATTCTGACGAAGCAAAGAGAGGCAGAATGAATACGGAACGCATCAGGGAAGCGTTTGATTCGGTGCGTGAAAAATATGATTTGGTTCTTGTCGATACTCCTCCCTGCGGATTGATTTCGGATTCGCTTTTCATCGCTCAGGCGTCGGACGCCGCCCTGTATGTCATTCTTCAGGATACGGTCAGAGTTTCAAAAATCCGCAGCGGTCTTGACAATCTCATGTCATCAAATGTCAGAGTTATCGGCGGTGTGCTTAACGGAGCGCTTTCGGGAATCACGGGCTACGGTTATAATTACGGCTATGGCTACGGTTACGGCAAATACGGCTACGGCGGTTATAAATACGGAAAGTACGGTTACGGCTACGGTAAATACGGCTACGGCAGTAAGGGCAGAAAAAAGAAAGATAACGAATGAAAGGAGCCAAGATGAAAAAGACCGGGAATTACGGAAAACTCTTTCGCAGCATGGCGAAAGAGTGGAAATGGATGTTCGGATATATCAGACGGTATAAATATATCCTTGCGCTGTATATAATTCTCGGGCTTTTTGCTTCGGTAATGTCTCTCGGAACATCGGTTGCCTCGAAGTATCTTATTGACGCCGTTGTTCAGCATTCAGGCTCAAAACTGCCTGAATATATCTGTCTTGCGGTCGGGCTTGCGGTGTTTCAGTATGTTTTTCAGGCGCTCAGCTCATGGTTGACAGCAGTTGTAAGCAGTAAGGTAAACAATGAAATAAGGCAGGAGATTTATACTCATATCATATCTGCCGAGTGGGAGGATATCGGAGCTTTTCACTCGGGCGATTTGCTCAACAGGCTGGAGGGCGACGCTTCAACCGTTTCTTCAGGTGTTATCGGCTTCATTCCGAGCGTGTTCACGAGAGCGGCGCAGTTTGTCGGTGCTTTCGCCATAGTTTTTTATTACGATAAAACCATGGCGTTTCTCGCTCTGATGAGCGCACCGTTTCTGTTCTTTTCTTCAAGATTCCTGCTTAAAAAAATAAGAAAATTCAACCGGAAGAGCAGAGAGCTTAACGGCAAAATTCTTTCTTATTCCGAAGAATCCATGCAGAATCTGCAAACCGTCAAGGCATTTGACCTGACAAAGCAGTATTCCGAAAATTTTCGGGCTCTGCTTGAGGAATACCGTTCAACCCGCCTTGCCTATGATAAATTCAGCATTCTGACTACTCTCTGCCTTTCGCTTTTGGGCATGATTGTTTCTTATTCCTGCTACGGCTGGGGCATTTACCGCCTTTGGCAGGGTGCGATATCATTCGGAACAATGACAATGTTTTTGCAGATTTCGGGTATGCTGACTTCGTCTTTCAGCGCTCTTGCCTCTCTTGCTCCGACAGCGGTTTCAACTGCGACCGCCGCAGGCAGAATCATGGAGGTCACCTGCTTTAACGAAGAAAAGGACGGAGACAGCGAAAAAGCGCTTGAAATCCTTGAAGAATCCCGTGAAACGGGAGTGGAGCTTGTTTTTGACGAGGTATCTTTTGCTTACCGTGACAGCGAAGATCCCGTGCTGAACGAGGTTTCAATTTTTGCAAAGCCGGGAGAGACAGTTGCTCTTGTCGGCCCCTCGGGAGAGGGAAAAACAACCGTTTTAAAGCTTATTCTGGGGATTGTCAAGCCGAGCGGCGGCAGAATTTATCTTAAATCCGAATCGGGCAAGACGATAGATATTTCCGACAGTACAAGGCGGTTTTGCTCCTATGTTCCTCAGGAGGTCAATGCGTTTTCGGGCACGGTTGCGGAAAATCTCAGAATGGTCTGCCCCGAGGCGGACGATGAGCAGCTTATCGAAGCGCTGAAAGCGGCGGATCTTGCCGACTTTGTTCTCTCACTTCCCGACGGCTTAAACAGCGTCGTTGAAGAAAACGGAGCAAATTTTTCCCGTGGTCAGCTTCAGAGGCTTGCCATCGCGAGAGCTCTGCTTAAAAATTCTCTGATACTTATTATGGATGAAACAACCTCTGCACTTGATATTGAAACCGAGGGCAGAGTGCTTAAAAATATTATGGTTGACGACCCCGCAAGAATATGTATTATTACCACACACAGAAAAAGCATGCTTAAATACTGCGACAGAGTGTATGAAATTAATTCCGAGGGTAAAGTGGAGGAAAAACAGTAAAGGAATGGTCATAGTGAAAGCTAAAGATAAAAAAAGAAGACCGGGAAAGATCCGTTTTGAGAAATGGAGGCTGACTGCGCTCCTTTTGGTTGCCTACGATATTGTTGCAACCAATTTTTCATACTTTCTTGCCTTGCTGATAAGGTTTGACGGAAAGGTTTCCGAAATTCCGGATTATTATCTTAAAGCATATCTTGATTTTGTTCCTATATATTCGGTGCTGTGCCTTGCCGTTTTCGTTGCGGCAAGAATGTATAAGAGCGTCTGGAAATATGCGAGCGTCAACGAGGCGGTCAGAACAACCCTGGGAAGTGCATTTGCTTCGTTTCTCCATATTTTGCTGATAACGGTCTGGTTTGAAAGAATGCCGTTGTCCTACTATTTATGGGGCTCCTGCTTCCAGTTTATTCTGCTGATTGCAGTCCGTTTTTCTTACCGCTTTTTCCTGTTTGAATCTAACCGATTCAGAAATCATGAAAACGCCAAATCCGCTCACCGCGTTTTGTTAATCGGAGCGGGCGAAGCGGGTCAGATGCTTCTCAGAAGCGTGCTGAGAGATCCGTCATCGTCAGATAAGGTTATCTGCATTATTGACGATAACCGCAACAAATGGAACAGGTATATTGAAGGAATACCCATCGTCGGCGGCAGAGACGATATTTTGTTTAATGTTGAAAAGAATAGAATAGATAAAATTTATATCGCTATTCCGAGCGCTTCAAGAGAGAGCAAAAGAGATATCATCAACATCTGCGAGGAAACAAACTGTGAAATTAAAAATCTTCCCGATTTTTATCAGTATGCAAACAGCGATGTTACCGTCGGCTCGATGAGAGATGTTTCGGTTGAGGATCTTCTGGGCAGAGAGCCGCTCAGAACCGATATGCAGGAGGTTTATTCTCTTATCAAAGGCAAAACAATCCTTGTAACCGGAGGCGGCGGCTCAATCGGAAGCGAGCTTTGCAGGCAGATTGCCGCCCACGAGCCCGAGAGGCTTGTTATATTTGATATTTACGAAAATAACGCTTATGCGATTCAGCAGGAGCTGAAAATAAAATACCCCAAAATGAATCTGACCGTGCTTATCGGCTCGGTCAGGGATTCGAGGCGGCTTGACGAGGTGTTCAAACGCTTCAAACCCGATATCGTCTATCATGCGGCGGCTCATAAGCATGTTCCTCTCATGGAAAACAGCCCCTGCGAGGCAATAAAGAACAATGTTATCGGAACATATAAGACCGCTTATGCGGCGATGATGAACGGCTGCAAGCGCTTTGTTCTCATCAGCACGGATAAGGCGGTTAACCCCACGAACAT
>JBJEQC010000038.1:0-18190 GCA_051881555.1 Acutalibacteraceae bacterium | reverse complement strand
CACGGCGGCGAAATTTTCGTGCTCGACATGGGTTCGCCCGTCAAGATTGAAACTCTTGCAAGGAATCTTATCAAGCTTTCGGGGCTGAAGCCCGATGTTGATATCAAGATTGAATATACGGGGCTCAGACCCGGCGAAAAGCTCTACGAAGAAACGCTTATGGCAGAGGAGGGGCTGAAAACCACTCCGAACAAGCTTATTTTTATAGGAAATCCGATTCCTTTTGATGCCGAGGAATTCCGTGACGGAATCGAAAAGCTGATGAGTGCGGCTTATGACAACAGCGGCGAAATAAAAGAGCTTGTTGAAAAAATCGTTCCGACATATTCGGTAAAAGAAAAAGCAAAAGCTATTTAAAAGATAGCAAAAATAATGAATTTGAGGTGCGGAAAGTGATTAAAAAGGGGAAAGACGGCTTTTACTGCAAATATGTAAAGGGTACGCTTGCAAGAATCCTGGCTGTTGTCGGTCTGATTTGTTTTTGCTGGCTTTATGCCGTTATCGCAATAATGATAAAAATTGACGACCCCAAAGGGCCTGTAATTTTCAAACAGGAGAGACTCGGGAAAAACGGAAAGGTTTATACAATGTATAAATTCCGCTCAATGAAGGTCGGAGCAGAGCATACCGGCTCAGGCGTTTATTCTGACAGCAATGACAACAGAGTTACCCGTATCGGCAGATTCCTGCGCGCCTCAAGTCTTGATGAGCTTCCCCAACTTTGGAACATAGCTAAAGGCGACCTTGTGTTTATCGGTTACAGAAGTCCTCTGACCTATCATCCGTGGAAATGGGAGGAATATACCGAGGAACAGCGGAAAATGTTTGCACTCAAGCCCGGAATTACAGGCTGGGCGCAGGTTAACGGCAGAAAGACCGTTGAATGGAATCGACGCATTGAAATGAATGTCTGGTATGCAGAAAACGTTTCTTTCCTTTTGGATTTGAAGATTCTGTTTATGACGGTATTTAAGGTTTTCACGAATGCGGATAACGAAAATACGGGAGAAACGGTAAAAAAATAAAGTTTTAAGGAATGGATTTTCATGGCACTTAAGTTGATGTTCATAACCAACAGAACGGATGTTGCCCGGATTGCAGAATCGGCAGGAGTTGACCGCATATTTGTTGATTTGGAATATATCGGCAAGGCTCTGCGGCAGGGGGGCATGGATACCGTTCAGAACCGCCATACGGTTGAAGATGTAAAAAGAATCCGAGCCGCAATAAAAAAGGCGGAGCTTCTTGTCAGAATAAATCCCGTTCACGAAAAAACGGGTGAATACTGTTCAACCGCAGAAGAAGCGGAGGCGGTGGTTAATGCAGGCGCAGATATTATCATGCTTCCGTTTTTCAAAACCGCCCGGGAGGTACGGACTTTTATTGATGCAGTTGGAGGCAGAGCGAAAACTCTCCTTTTATTTGAAACGCCGGAAAGCGTTGAAAATATTGATGAGATATTAGAGATTGACGGAATTGATGAAGCGTATATAGGTCTGAATGACCTGAGCTTGGGATACGGAAAGAAATTCATGTTTGAGGTCTTGTCAGACGGAACGGTTGAAAGAATTTGCCTGAAATTCAAGCAGAAAGGTCTGCCGTTCGGATTCGGTGGAATTGCCGCGCTCGGCAAGGGTATGCTCCCTGCCGAATATGTTATCCGTGAGCATTATAAGTTCGGTTCAACCTGCGCTATTCTTTCAAGAAGCTTTTGCAATGTTGAAAAGATCGGAGATATCGGCGCCGTAAAAGATATTTTTACAAACGGTGTCAGAGAAATAAGAGATTTTGAGAAAGAATGTCAGCTGTATGCGGACTATTTTAATAAGAGTGAAGCGGAACTTCGCCGAAGAGTCGAAAAGATTATATCCGGCGAGCAATGATTGACAAGAGAGGAAAACAATGAATCTGCTGATAACCGGTGCCTGGAGGGAAGCAAAAGAGAATATTGAAGCAGTTGAAAAGCTTGGTCATTCCGTAATATTCATGCAGAATGAAAGGGATGAGCTGCCGTGCACATATGAATGGCCGGAGGGAATTATCGGAAACGGTATTTTTCTGTTTCACTCAATAGACAGGTTTGCTAACCTGAAATATATCCAGCTGACAAGTGCGGGATATGACCGTGTTCCTATGGATTATATTAAAGAGCACGGAACAGAGATTCATAATGCCCGTGGAGTATACAGTATTCCGATGGCGGAGTATGCAATTGCGGGTGTTCTTGAATTATATAAAAAAATGCGCTTTTTTGCTGAAAATCAAAAGCAGCATCTGTGGAAAAAGGATTTTCAATTAACCGAGCTTAACGGTAAAACCGTATTAATTGTCGGTTGCGGAGAGGTTGGAACGGAGTGTGCAAAACGGTTCAAGGCTTTCGGATGTAAGGTTATCGGAGCAAACAGAACCGAAAAAACAAATGAATTTTTTGAAAAGATTTACGGCTTGAATAAGCTCGGTTCTTTGATTCAGACGGCGGATATTTTGGTTGTTTCCATCGCTTTGACCGGGCAGACCGAACATCTGATAGACGAAAGCATGATTAAGCTGTTGAAGCCCTCAGCCGTAATTGTGAATATGGCAAGAGGGAATATCGTTGACATGTCGGCGCTAACCGACAGCATTGACAGAATCGGCGGAGCGGTTCTGGATGTTTTTGATGAAGAACCTCTTAACGAAAACAGCCCGCTCTGGGATAAAGAGAATGTTATTATTACGCCGCATAACAGTTATGCATCGGATTGCAATCAAGAACGGATAAAAAATGTTATATTAAAAAATTTAGAGAGGAAACATTGAATATGAAGGTGCTGTTGACTGCAACGGTTCAAAGTCACATATGTCAATTTCACAAGCCGTTAGTTGAAATGCTTCATTCGCACGGCTGTGAAGTTCATGTTGCGGCAAAGGATAATCTTGCAGAGAAAAACGGATTAAAACTTGATTTTGTTGAAAAAGTATATAATATTCCTTTTTCCCGTTCTCCCAAGAGTGCCGATAATTTCAGA
Source organism: Acutalibacteraceae bacterium (assembly GCA_051881555.1). Taxonomy (GTDB): domain Bacteria; phylum Bacillota; class Clostridia; order Oscillospirales; family Acutalibacteraceae; genus CAG-177. Next base: position 15,182 of record JBJEQC010000038.1, on the reverse strand, counting down.
GCGTACAAGCAGTTAAAAAAAATAATTGATGAGGGCGGTTACGATGTCATTCATTGCAACACGCCCATGGGAGGAATTGTCACTCGTCTTGCGTCTGTTAAAGCAAGGAAAAAGGGAACAAAAGTATATTATACAGCGCACGGGTTTCATTTCTATAAAGGCGCTCCCAAGAAAAATTGGATTGTGTTTTATCCGATAGAAAAAATTTTTTCAAGAATAACCGATGTTCTTATTACAATTACAAACGAAGATTATATTCTTGCAACGGAAAAATTTCATTGCAAGGTTAGTCATATTCACGGCGTGGGAGTCAATGAAAACAGGTATCACCCGGTTTGTTCCGAAGAACAAGCAAATCTCAGAAGTGAATTGGGCTTCAACGCTGATCAGAAGATTATTCTGTGCATAGGCGAATTATTGCCGAATAAAAATCAGAAAATGGCAATTCAGATGATGAAAAAAGTTGTTGAAAAATTTCCCGATGCACAGCTCGTCCTTGCCGGTAACGGACCTGAAAAGGAAAATCTTGAAAGACTGATAAAAGATAACTGTCTTGAAAACAATGTTCAGATGATTGGATATTGTCTCTTCTTAGAAAAATATCAAAGAATTGCCGATATTTTGGTTGCATGCAGTCACAGAGAGGGTCTGCCTTTGAATCTGGTTGAAGCCATGATGTCCGAAAATCCCGTGGTTGCATCGGTTAACAGAGGACACAGGGAGCTTATTTCGGATGGAGTTAACGGATATTTGGTTAATGATGAAGATGAAATGAGTCAAAAAGTTATTGAATTGCTTTCGGATAACGGACATAAAGAAAGGCTTGGAAGCAGTGCAAGAAATTTTGCGGCTGATTACAGCTGTGAAAATGTAAAAAAGGAGCTTGAAAGGATATATTTTTAGTTATCGGGTGGAGCATAGATGATAAAACTGATTACGCTTTCGGCGATTGTATTATTTTTAGCATTTTTTCATGAATATTTTTCAAAAATCGATAAAAGCATCGGACAGTATGTTTATAAGGAAAAATTTTTCTTTATAATAATAGCTGTAATAATGATCTTTTTTTCGGGTTTGCGCATCACATACAATGATACGGCGACTTATGTTTTATCCTATAACGCCTTGGAAGCTTCTTTTGAGAATATTGATTGGAAGCTCGGTTCAAATCCGGGATTTCAGGTTGTAAATATATTTTTGAAATCATTGGGAGCTTCGTCTCAAACTTTTTTGTTGTTTTATTCTGCTGTTACGGTTAGCTTGTATCTGTGGTTTATAAGAAAATATTCGGTTAATTTTATAATGTCATTGTTTATTTTTATTGCCGGAGGAATGTATGTCTTTTCTTTTGCGGCAATAAAACAATGCGTAGCAATTGCAATTTCACTTTTAGGAGTTGATAAAGCGTTAAAAAAGAAATGGGTATTATTTGTCTTTTGGGTATTGCTTGCATCAACATTTCATACATATGCTTTGATGTTTTTAGTAACTCCGTTTATTATTTTTAAGCCATGGACCAAAAAAACATATATACTTCTTGCGGCAGGAACTCTTTTTGGCTTCTCATTCAGATTATTGATAGGACGAATATTGACGGTTGTCTCTCTTATGGGCGAATCATACGATATGAACAGCATAGCACTGGGAGAAGGCGTTAATCTTTTCAGATTAGCTGTTGCGTGGGCTCCCATTGTCTTGGCTTTTTTAGCAAGAAAACAAATCAAGAAATGTGATGACGACAGGCAAAACTTGATTATGAATTTTTCAATGCTAAATGCTATTCTTATGTTTACTGCTTGTTTCGGAACAGCCTTTTATATTGCGAGATTGGCAAATTATTTTGGAATTTTTCAAGTTCTTTTTATCCCCTCCTTATTAAAGTATTATGACAGCGGAAGCCGAAGATTTCTCAAAGCTTCAATATATATAGGCTTCGCCGGATTTGCGGCTTATGCTTACGGTATAAACAGGGCATTTGATATAATGTATACAAGTGTTTCGCTTATTGATTATATATCAGGACTTTTTTTAGAATGGTGATATAATGATTAGAGTATTGCAAATTGTGACTGATATGAGGTGTGGCGGTTTAGAAACAATGTTGATGAACTATTATCGACAGATTGACCGAACTCAGGTTCAGTTTGATTTTCTTGTCCATAGAGAAAACGAGGGAGAATACTCGGAAGAAATTCAAAGGCTTGGAGGAAATATATATCATTTACCCAAGCTGAATCCTTTCAGCCGTTATTATAAAAAAGCTCTCGGCATGTTCTTTGACTCTCACCCGGAATATCAGATAATTCATGTTCATCAGGACTGTTTAAGCTCTGTTATATTAAAAGTTGCGAAAGAACACGGTGTTAAAATCAGAATAGCGCACAGCCATTCAAGCAGTCAGGATAAGAACATTAAATATCCCATTAAACTTTTTTATAAGAGATTTATTCCCCGATATGCAACGAGCCTTTTCGCATGCAGCGAAGAAGCGGGGAAATGGATGTTTAACGGTGCTGATTTTACAGTGTTAAACAATGCAATAGATGCAGAAAGGTATATTTTTAATCCTCAAAAAAGAAATGAGGTTCGAGACAGCTTCGGAATCGCTCCGGATGAGTTGCTTGTCGGACATGTAGGGCGGTTTTCTCCTGCGAAAAACCATGATTTTCTGATAGATATTTTTGATGCCGTTCCCAAAAGCCAAAAAGCAAAGCTCCTTTTGGTTGGCAAGGGAGATCTGAAGGAAAGCGTTGAAGAAAAGGTTAAAAAATCAGAATTAGAGAATAAGGTTATTTTTGCGGGGCTCAGATCAGATGTTCCCGATCTTATGCAGGCTATGGATGTGTTTGTTCTGCCTTCTTTATATGAAGGGCTTGGTATAGTTGCAATTGAAGCGCAGGCGTCAGGTTTGCCTTGCGTTTTATCGGACGCAGTACCTGACGAAGCTTTATTAACCGATTTGGCTGTTAAAATGTTGCCGGACGCCTCTCCCTCAAAATGGGTTGATGTCATTAATAAACAGTCGAAAATGATACGAAAAAGCACCTATGATGAGATAAGGCTTGCCGGATATGATATTAAGGATAACAGCAGGAAACTACAGGATTATTATTTAAGATTGGCAAAAGGAGAGAAAAATATATGCCTTTATTGACTGTTTTTACTCCAACTTATAACAGAAAAGGCACTTTATATCGCACCTATGACTCTCTCTTGAAGCAAGACTGTAAAGACTTTATCTGGCTGATTATTGATGACGGCTCGACAGACAATACCGAGTCAATGGTCAGAGAGTGGCAAACGAGAGAAAACGGCTTTGACATTCTATATATCTATAAAGAAAACGGCGGAATGCACACCGCCCATAATACCGCTTACGAAAATATCAATACCGAATTAAATGTCTGCATTGATTCCGACGATATGCTTGCTCCCGGGGCTGTCCGGCTTATTTTGCAAAAATGGGCAGAGGTTAAGGATGCGGGATATGCGGGAATTATCGGTCTCGATGCGGATTTTGACGGAAACATAATAGGAAAAGGCTTCCCCGGTTCACTTAACGAGACAACGCTTGCGGGATATTATGCAAACGGCGGGGCGGGAGACAAAAAAATTGTTTACAGAACGGATATTATAAAAAAATATCCCCCATATCCCGTGTTTCCGGGAGAGAAATATGTTGCTCTTGCATATAAATACCGCTTGATTGATCAGGATTATAAGTTGGCGGTGCTTAACGAGATCCTTTGCAATGTTGAATATCAGGCAGACGGTTCAAGCGGAACAATGTATAAACAGTATATTAAGAACCCGAGGGGATTTGCTTTTTGGCGAAAGGTCAGCATGCAATATCCGCAGTCAAAAAAAAGAATGCTGATTGACTGCGTTCACTATGTGTCCAGCAGCATTATAAGCGGGAACAAAAGATTTATTTCCGAATCCCCCAAAAAGCTTTTAACTGTTCTTGCCGTTCCTTTTGGGTTGCTGCTGACAGTATATATAAAGAAAAAGGCAAAGGAATGAGCTTGCAATGAAACAGTCATTTAAGGAAGATTATTATCGCATGACCGGAACGGAGTACTCTTTCGGAATAAAAAGCTGTATAAATATTATTTTTTCTCATCAGATCAGATATGTCAGATGCTTAAGAAAAGCTCAGGAAAAGCCTTCCGTATGGAGAAAGCTCAGGCTCAAAAGGTTTTCCCGAAAATACGGTCTTGAAATATCTCCGTCTGCTTCAATCGGCAGAGGCCTGTATCTCGGCCATCCTTATAATATAACCGTAGCAGGCGGTGCAAAAATCGGAGATAATGTTAATCTGCATAAGGGATGCACAATCGGAGCAGAAAACAGAGGGAAACGGGAGGGGTGTCCGACTGTCGGCAACTGTGTTGCGGTTGGAATCAACGCAACCGTAATCGGTAACATAAAAATCGGCAACGATGTTATGATTGCACCTAACAGCTTTGTTAATTTTGATGTTCCGGATCATTCGGTAGTTATCGGCAATCCCGGCGTGATTCACAGAAAAGAAAATGCAACCGAGGGATATATTGCGTTCAGAGTTTAGCACGAAAGCTTAGAAAAAGAGGTTGAAAAATGATACCAAAGGTTATTCACTATTGCTGGTTCGGGGGAAAAGAAAAACCTAAATCGGTTCAAAAGTGCATTGCGAGCTGGAAGAAGAATATGCCGGATTATAAAATTATTGAGTGGAATGAAGATAATTTTGATATGGATATTCACCCATACACACGCTTTTGCTTTGACAACAAAAAATGGGCTTTTCTGAGCGATTTTGCACGCCTTTGGGTTGTAAATAACAACGGAGGGTTATATTTTGATACTGATGTTGAAGCGCTGAAGAGCTTTGACGAATTGTTGGTAAATGACGCCTTTTTTGGCTTTGAAAACAAGGATTATATTGCGTCCGGCTTGGGGTTTGGCGCTGTTGCTCACCATATTACGGTTGAGGCAATGCTGAAGGAATATGATTATTTCTGTTCAGGCAAAGAAGAACCGAATTTCATCGGTTGCCCGACTTTGAACACAAAAGCGCTGATTCCGCTGGGGTTGAAGCTGAACGGAGAGAAGCAGATTGTTGAAAATGCACTGATTCTGCCCGCTGATTATCTGAATCCGTTTGAGGACTCAACAGGCAGAGTCAGAAAAACGGAAAATACATATTCAATTCATTGGTATTCAAAAAGTGCTTTGAAAAAAAAGGACATTTTGCGAAGCAAGATTACAAGACCGTTCCACAGGCTTTTCGGAGAACATTGTTTTGATTTAATTAAGAAAATGTTAAAATAAAAAATGGAGATTGTTTGCAATGCTTGAAAGAACAGGACTGTTTGCCGAAAGCTGGAATGTTGCTTGGCGTGAGGCAGACACAGGAGCGATACTGACGGACAAGGCTGCGGAGTTTCGTGTTATTAAGAATAACATCAGGTATTGGGCGGCAGATCCGTTTCCTTTCAAATATAACGGCGAATTATATATTTTCGCTGAGTTATATGATTATGTTGATTGCAGGGGCGGAATAGGCTATTGTAAATGGAACGGCAAAAGCTTCGGGAAATGGAAAAAGGTGATATCGGAATCATACCATCTGTCATATCCGTTTATTTTTGAAAAAGATAATGAAGTGTTTATAATGCCGGAGTCCGGCGCAGATGGTTCTGTTTATCTGTATCGTGCTGTTGAATTTCCGGATAAGTGGGCAAAAGATAAGGTTTTGAGAGAAGGCGTTGTTTACGGAGATACAACTCCTTTTGAATATAAAGGGCACGGGTATGCTTTGTCTTATGATGTGAAAAACAGGGATGAATATAACCTTGTGCTTCTGGATTTAGCTGATGAAAGCTTTGATAAGGCACTTAACGGTTTATCAGATCCGGAATTACGCAGACCTGCAGGCAAGACTTTCTGTTTTGACAATAAGCATATCAGACCGGCGCAGTGTTGCGAAAACAGCTATGGCGAAGGCCTTGCTTTTTATGAGTTTGAATTATCAAACGGCAATTATTCTGAAATAATGCTTCAAAGGATTAATCCGCAGGAATTGATATATTCAGATAAAATTTTGCTGGACGGTATGCATACTTATAACAGCACAGAAGGTATTGAGGTTATAGATATAAAAACAAGAAGGTTTAATATTATTAATTTTATATTCCGTATTATCGGAAAAATCAGGAAGAAATGAAATGATAAAGATTTTTATGATAGGCATGAGTACAGACAAAGGCGGAGTTGAGGCGTATATCGCTAATTTGTGCAGCTGCTTAGATAAAAGAAAATATGAAATTACATACTGTTGGCCGGAAATGGTGATTGACGGAAAACGGTGGATTTGTCCTGCCAACCGTCACAATTATATTAAATACAGAGCGTTCTGGAAAAAGTTTTATCGAGAAAACCGTTTTGATGTTTTGTATATGAATACCTGCGATGTTGTCAGCATAGATCAGCTGAAGTTCGCAAAGATGGCGGGAATACCCGTTCGGATTATTCACTCTCACAGCACTGCGAATCAGCAGGAAGTCGGGCAGAAAATGAGCCTGTTTCACCGCTTATCCGAAAAATCAAGCAGAGCGAATCTGCACAGATATGCAACGCATTTGTTTGCCTGCTCAAAAAGTGCAGGAGACTGGATGTTTGACGGCAGGGATTACAGAATAATCAAAAACGGAATAAGCATGGAAAAATACGGTTTCAATCCGGATAACCGAAGCAAAATCAGGAAAAATCACGGCATTGAAAATGAAGCATTGATCGGAGTTGTCGGCAGACTTGATCCTCCAAAAAATCCGTTGTTTTCCGTTGATATAGCCGAAGCAACAGTATCAAAGAATCCGAATGCAAAAATCGTTTTTATAGGAGACGGCGAGCTGAGGGCTGAGGTCGAAAACAGAATTGCTGAAAAGAATATTAAAGACAATGTAATTCTGACCGGCGCTGTTGATAATGTCAATGAGTGGCTTTCTGCGATTGACTGCATTCTTATGCCGTCACTTTTTGAGGGGCTTCCGTTTGCCCTTGTTGAAGCGCAGGCGGCAGGTCTGCATTGCGTTGTTTCCTCCGCGGTTTCAGATGAGGCAAATATCACCGGGCTGGTTGAATATTTAGACTTGGATGAAAGCACGGAAAAATGGGCGGAAACAGCGTTGTCGGCGGCAAAAAAAGAGCGGGTTGATAATACAAGGCAGCTTATTGATGCGGGATATTCTATTGCAGAAACAGCGAAAGCCGTGTCAGAAATTATAGAAAACTCACTCGGAAAGGCTTGATTCATGAAAAATGAAGAGCAAAAACTTGGCAGACAGACAAGCTTAGAGTTATTGCGAATTATTAGTATGCTTATGATTGTTGCCGGGCATTCTGTGATTCATGGCGGATTTGAAGAGTTCCCGTTGTCTGTGAATGGTGCGCTTGCAATTGCGTTAACTCAGGGTTCGAGAATAGGCGTGGATATTTTCGTGATTCTGACAGGATATTTTTCGGTTGAAAAAGAAGTATCAATTAAAAAAGTGAAAACGCAGTATTTTCAAATTTGGACATATTCTGTGCTGATCACGGCTTTGATGCTGGTTATGGGAGAAAAACAGATTAATGTTAAACTGGCAGTAGGGGCACTTATGCCGGTATCTACATCCCAGTATTGGTTTGCAACTTGCTACATATTATTGTTGTTGCTTAGTCCTTGCCTTCAGATTTGTATTGAAAGAATAAATAAACAGCAATTTCAAAGAGTGCTTATTGTTTTTGGCGTTTTGTGGTCAGTGATCCCGACCTTTCTCATTGGAACACCTGGGTATAATAATTTTACATGGTTTATATATGTTTATATGCTTGCGGCATATTTTCGAAAATATGGGTCAGACTTAACAGGAAAAATTCGGATATGGCATGGAGCACTTTGGTTATTGATAATTTGCGCCGGTGCAATATTAACATATGTTATAGGATATACAATTCCGTTTTTTAAAAGCAATGCGATATATTTATTTGCAGATATGAATAAACTGCCTGCAATTATTTGTGCTTTATTGTTGTTTTTTGGGTTCAGAAATTGGAATATAAAGACAAACGAAAAAATCAACAAGATTGCAAGTTGTACTTTTGGAGTATATTTGCTGCATGATAATCCAAATATCAGAGAGACTTTATGGTGTAAATTATTGAAAAATGCAAATTTCATTACAAGTAACGGCTTTGTATTAAGAATATCACTCAGCATAATTACAGTTTTTATTGTTGGAATCGCAATAGAATGGATCAGACAATATATGGTAAAGGAAATAAAACATGTTTGTGTCAAAAGTAAAAAACAAGATTAAAAATTATATTTGGCAACGGAATCGTAAAAGAATCAATGAGAAAAACAGAGAGATGTTAAAGAACAAAGATATATCAATTATTTCCATGAATTGCACAGGTGGAATTTTATCTCATGATTTGGGGTTGCAGTTTAAATCACCAACGGTAAATTTGTTTTTTCGTTCAGAGGACTTTATTAAATTTTGTGAAAATCTGGAGTACTATCTTAGTATAGATGAATTTGTTAAATGTAATGATCCGTTAATTATAGAAGAGAGAACATACCCGATAGCGCATCTCGGAGATTTGACTTTATTCTTGGTGCATTATCACTCCGTTGAAGAAGCGCAGGAAAAATGGAATGAGAGAAAGAAAAGAATTGATCCGAATAATATTGTAATCATGAATACCGACCGTGAGGGAATGACCGACGAGTTAAAAGACAGATTTGAGAAATTGCCTTACAGGAAGGTTATGTTTACACATTTGCCGGACGACAAACATCCCTCGTGCTTCTATATAAAAGGATATGAGGATTCTTCCTGCGTCGGAATTGTTACCGATCACGACACTTGGGACGGTAAACGCCCGATTGATCAATTTGACTATGTTCGGTTTCTGAACGGAGAGGAATAAAATGATCAGCATTATCGTGCCTATCTATAAGGTTGAAAAATATTTGCCGAAATGTATCGAAAGCCTGATTAATCAGACAAAAAAAGATATTGAGATTATTTTGGTTGACGACGGTTCGCCTGACGGATGCCCGGAAATTTGCGATGAATATGCGAAGAAAGACAGCAGGATAGCGGTTATTCATCAGCCTAACCGAGGAGTTTCTGCCGCAAGAAATGCAGGCTTGAATGCGGCAAAGGGAGAATTGGTCGGATTTGTTGATCCCGATGACCGGGTTGCCCCCGAAATGTATGAAAAAATGGAGAAAGCATTGAACGGCTCAGGGGCAGAGCTAGCTGTTTGCGGTTATGATTATTATTCTGAAAACGGAGAAATTGATGAAAAGCGAAAATATCCCGAAAGGGACGACGAACCGATTTCTCAAAAGGAGCTTTTGAATCGCTTTGCCGATATGCCGCCGACCGTGAGGCACGGAGTCGTTAATAAACTGTTTCGTTCCGATATTATCGGGTTGGAAAGATTTGCAGAGGGTATGCATTCTTCCGAGGATGTATTGTTTTTGACCGAGTATTCCCTTAAAGTGAAAAATGCCGTAATTGTTCACAGGCCCTATTATGAAAATCTTGTCAGAACAGGGAGTGCGACTCACGGCGGATTGAGCGTTGAAAGCCTTGCCGATTCGTTCAAGGCGCATGACAGAATGTATAATGCCTCTGTTTCTCTTTATCCCGATTTGAAAAATCATTGTTTGGCATTTCTTCTTGATGTTTGTATGCTGAAATACGGAGAAGCAAAAGAAAAATGTAAATTGCTTGCTCAAAACGAAAGAAAAAATGCTGAAAAGAAAATAAAAACGATGAAAAAATACATAAAGAAAAAAAGTTTTGGAGCATTATTCGATTCCGAAATATATTGGAAAACGAGAATATATTATTTGATTTTCTGAAAGAGGAACATTTTAATGGATAGTGAAATCAGAAGCATACAGTTGAAATGCCTTGAAATATTGGATATTGTTGATTCGATTTGCAGAAAGAACAATATCAGTTATTCGCTCTGCGGCGGAAGCGTGGTCGGCGCTCATTTATACGGAGCCTGTCTTCCGTGGGACGATGATGTTGACCTTATGATGACAAGAGAAAATTATAACCGCTTTTTAGAGGTAGTTTGTGATGAGCTTCCTGAGGGATTTTCTGTTCATAATTATCAGCTTTCAGATGTGTATTGGTCGCTTTTTACCAAAATAGTCAATGATAACACAACGATTGTTCAGCAGGACGGCACAGTATCCGGTGTGTTTTTGGATATTACTGTCTATGATAAAATTCCTCAAAATTGGAAAAGACAGCAGGATATTCTGCTTTGGAAAATATCTCAGGTTGTATCTATCGGGAAGATTAAGGGACATTCTCCGAAAACTCTTTTGAGAAATGCGGCGCTGTCGCTGTTTTTCAAAGATGAGAGAAAATATCTGAAATACTTTCAGAAGGTAGTTGAAAGAAACGGAAAAGCAACGCAATACAGCTACTCAGAACTGTTCGGAGCATTTTGCAACACAAAACCATATTCGCCTGAAATATTTGAAAATTACGCAGAGATTGAATTTGAGGGAAAAAGGTATATGATCGTTAGAGATTATGTGAAATACCTTGAAACAAGATACGAGCGAACGGATTTCAGGGAGCCGAAAGAAAAACAGGTTGCGCCTCATTACATGCTTGTTGATCTGACGCTGCCATATGAAGATTACATAAAAAGAACTCAAAGCCAAGGAGATTAAAATGGACAGAGGGAAGCGCAGTTTAAAAATTTTTATATACGGCGTAATATCCCAGGCTGTCACGCTTCTGCTTGGAATTATTATCCCGAAGCTGCTTATTGTAAGCTACGGTTCCGAGATAAACGGATTGCTTTCTTCGGTCAGGCAGATGTTTGTTTATGTTGCTCTGCTTGAAGCGGGCATCGGAACGGCGTCGCTTCAGGCGATGTATGCACCGATGGCTAAAGAAGATCATCAGAAAGCATCCGAAATAATGGCGGCAACCGACAGGTATTACAAGAGAACGGGCGTGCTTTACGGGATTTGCGTTATTCTGCTTGCGTTTTTGTATCCCGTTGTTGTTGACAGCGGGATTTCAACGCCCGTTGTTGCGGGAATAATTCTGCTTCAAGGCGCATCGGGCGTAATAAATTATCTGTTCCAGGGCAAGTTTTCGATATTGCTCAGGGTTGACGGAAAAAGTTATATCACAACAAATGCGGCAACGGTTGTTAATGTTGTTTCAAAGATTGCTCAGATTTTGCTGATTCTTGCAGGCTGTAATATCCTTGTTGTTCAGGCGGCATATTTTGTAATAAATCTCTCGCAGATGCTTTATATTGTCAGATATATCAAAAAGCATTATTCATGGCTGGATTTGAAGGTTAAGCCTGATTACTCTGCACTTAGTCAGAGCAAGAATGTAATAATACATCAAATATCGGGCTTGATTTTCAACAACACGGATGTTCTGGTGCTGACATATGTTTGCGGCTTAAAAGTTGTCAGCGTTTATTCGCTTTACAGCCTTATTATCAGCTGTGTTTCAAATGTCATTGACACTCTTTGCGGAAGCGTTGAATTTATTCTCGGTCAGGAATTCAATTCCGACCGAGAGCGTTTCCTGAAACACCAGGAAACATATGAAACTTACTATCTTGCGGTTTCCTTTGCGTTTTTTACGGTAACGCTGATTATGCTTCCGTCATTTATTGCGATTTATTCGCAGGGAATAACCGATGCGGTTTATGTTGACAAATATCTGCCGTTTTTGTTTGTGGCGTTAAATGTGCTCATGTATGCAAGAAGGTCGTCGAGTCAGATAATAAATTTTGCGGGTCATTTTAAGCAAACTCAGCTTCGTTCGGTTATTGAAAGTGTTATAAACCTGACGGTTTCGCTGATTCTTGTTCAAAAAATCGGCATTTACGGCGTTCTTATCGGAACAATTGCCGCTCTGCTTTATCGCACAAACGATGTTATTATCTATGCAAATCTTAAGATTCTCGGCAGAAAGCCGTGGAAAACCTATCGCAGATGGATTCAGAATATGGCTGTCATGGCAGTTTGTGTTTTGACTGTCAGAAAAATACTTCCTCAGATGAACGGATATTTGCCGTGGGCGCTCAATGCTGTCTGGGTAACGTTGGTTTGCTTCGCATTTTATTTCATTGTTGACTCCCTGTGCGATATTTCAAGCTTTAAAATGATAATGGGAATGCTGAAAAAATTCACCCGAAAACTTTTGAAAAGAAATTGATATGGTTGATTCTGTATATTTATTGCTTTACGGAAAATCGTTCGGTTCGGTTGCCGTTTTGGCGGCGATTGTGGCAGCCATATGGACGGCGATTGGTTCTGTAATGATGAAAAATCATCGCAAAGCGTGGAGAGCAATTAACGCTCTGTTTGCCGGCACTTTGGCTTTTATCATAATAATAATGACGCTGATTTCGAGAGAAAAGGGTGATTACGGGATTAATCTTATTCCGTTTGACAGCTTTATCAGGTCAAAGCAAGAGCCTGAACTGCTTCGCTCTTTTTTCTTTAATACGGTATTATTTTTCCCTTTGGGCTTGACCTGTCCTTACGCTTTCGGTTATTCTCCGAAAAGAGCCGTGCCGGAGGCTTTGGCGGTTTTAGTGATTTTTTCGATTATTATTGAAACATCCCAGTTCGTTTTTAAGCTTGGCTTATGTGAAACCGACGATGTTATCGCAAATGTTCTCGGGGCGGCGCTCGGAGCTTGCATTTGGCTTTTGGCAGAGCGGATTTATACGGCTTTAAAGCCGTGCGGTAAGCGGAGCAAGCCGTAATACGACTATAATTACAAAACAGGGGACATTATGAATTCGATTGAAGAATTATTCCTGCAGGCGCTTCGGGCGTCGCTGAAAAATGAATCCGTAAATTGGGACGCGCCTCTGAGCGCGGACGATTGGAACGGTTTATTCAGGCTTTCCGAGATGCACAAGGTTATCCCGATGATTTATGAAGCGGTCTGCGGCTGCCCTGCGGCACAAAATGCGGACAGGCAGGTCATTGAGCTGTTTAAAATGAGAGCCATTCAGGCGGTTTCGGCGCAGGCTGTGAAAACCGACGGCTTTATGCGCCTTTACCGATATCTGAAAGAGGCGGGTATATCCCCGACGGTTGTCAAAGGAATTGTTTGCAGAAGCCTTTTCCCGAACCCCGATTACCGCATTTCAAGCGACGAGGATATCCTTGTTCCGCATGAACAATTTCTTAGGTGTTGTGAAGCGATGACGGAATACGGAATGATAAATGCAAATCCCGGGCAGGATATCAATTCCGCTTATGAAATAACCTTTGTCAGTAAGGATTCTCCGCTCCGTATCGAGCTTCACAGGCGGCTTTTTCCTCCTCAGTCCGAGGCATACGGAGAGCTGAACGGATTTTTCGCAGAATCCCTTGATAATCCTATTGAACTGACCGTTCAGGGAATGACCGTTTCAACCCTGAACCACACGGACAATCTTTTTTATCTTATTTGCCATTCGTTCAAGCATTTTCTTCACAGCGGCTTCGGAATCCGCCAGGTTTGCGACATTACGCTTTATGCAAATACCTGCGGAGAAAATATTGATTGGCACAGGATTCTGATAAACTGCAAAGAAATAAAGGCGGAGCTGTTTGCGGCGGCGATTTTCAGAATCGGAGAAAAATATCTGACCTTTGACCGCACGGCGGCGTGCTTCTCCGACGAATGGAGAGCGATTGAAGTTGACGAAGCGCCGCTTCTTGACGATTTGCTTTCGGGCGGTGTTTACGGCGGTTCAAGCATGAGCAGAAAGCACAGCAGCGGCATGACTTTAAATGCCGTTGCCGAAGATAAAAAGGGCAAAAAAGCGGGCAAAGGGATAATCGGAACGCTTTTTCCGCCTTTAAAAGAAATGCAGAACCGATATGAATATCTGCGCTCTGCTCCGTTTCTGCTCCCTGCGGCATGGGCGGGCAGAATGATAAAATACGGCAAAGAAATCAGACAATCCGAGAGCGAAAGCGCTTCTCAGGCAATGAAAATCGGCAAAGAGAGGGTCGGGCTTCTGAAAAAATACGGCATTATCCGATAGGCTTTTCGGGGAGTTTTATATAATATCTGAAGGTGAAACAGAATGAAAAAGAAAACAAAGAATAAAAAGAAAAGCAATAAGGCGGTCAAGATAATAATTTCGATTTTTATGATATATCTGTTGCTTATGGCGGCAATTTTCACGGTCGGAACGATTTATCTCAACAAAATAAACCGCTTTGACGATATCGTTCCCGTACCGCCCGAGGAGGAATTCTTTGATGTTGACGAGGATGCGACGGGCGATGATGTTGACCCCGAAGAGATAATCTGGGATCCGGGAATGGATGTTCAGGACGAGGATTTGCTTAACATTCTCCTTGTCGGTCAGGACAGGCGTGAGGGCGAGGGCAGGCAGCGTTCGGACTCGATGATTCTTTGCAGCTTCAATGCCGAAACAAACGAGCTTGCCATGGTTTCATTCCTCAGAGACCTCTATGTTCAGATACCCGGCTACTCGGATAATCGACTGAACGCTGCCTATGTTTTCGGCGGTTTCCCGCTTCTGAAGGAAACGCTCTATCTCAATTTCGGCGTTACGGTTGACGGCTGTATTGAGGTCGATTTCAGCGGATTTATGAGTATTATCGATACCGTCGGCGGAGTTGATATCAAGCTTACCGAGGAGGAGGCCAAGTATGTCGGCGGCGGAGCGACGGAGGGCATGAATCACCTCGACGGCGAGCACGCTCTGACCTACGCAAGAATCAGATACATAGACAGCGACTTCAACCGAACCGCCCGCCAGAGGAATGTTATCAATGCGGTTATAAATAAAATGAGAGACCGCAGCGTGTCGGAGCTTCTGTCGTTTGTTGACGCCGTTCTGCCTATGATAACGACGGATATGAGCAATGCAGAGATAACAAAATATGCCTTGCAGTATGCGCCTGCGCTCAAAGGACTTCAGGTCAGTACCCACCATGTTCCGGGCAATGGAAGATACCGCAGCGCAAAAGTCAGAGGAATGGCGGTTCTTATCCCCGACCTCGCAGGCATCAGAAAGGATCTGAGAGAGGAATATCTGCCGCTTTAAGAAAATGTATGTGCTAAAATGATGTGACCCAAAAAAGAAGAGAAGTAACTTCAAAA
>JBJEQC010000037.1:0-6659 GCA_051881555.1 Acutalibacteraceae bacterium | reverse complement strand
CGCCGCATCGGGTTCACCTTTTTGAAGCATTTCCCAAAGATATCCCTCTGCCGCCCAATACATTTCACGGTGCATCATCTGCAAATCAAGACCTTCAACAAAATCATCGGGATTCAGACCGGAAAGTGATTTTGCCGCCTTTCTGTCAAAATATTTGCTGTAGCTTTTTCTGATTTCCGAGCTTATCTGCGGGTCTTTTTCATAAAACGCCTTGATGGTGAACGCCGCCATATGAGGATATTTTTCCATTATCCTGAACTTTGCTTTCATGCCCCGTTCCATCATTTCAAACAGATCGGTCGGTTCGTAGCATTTATACTCGTTGAGATATTTCATTGTGATTTCTGCGCCTTTGTCCCAAAGAAACATATAAAGGTCTTTTTTGTTTTGAAAATAATGGAACAGCAGGGATTTGCTGATACCCGCCGCATCCGCAATCTCGCTCATCGGGCTTTTTTTGTAGCTGTTTTCAGAAAAAACCCTGAAGCCCGCTTCAAGAATCCTTTGCTGTTTTTCATCGGGAAGATTGTAAAATTTTTCGTTCAAGAAAAACACCCTTTCTTCGACCGCTGCGGTCAATTCCATTATAATTTCGTTGACCGTTTTTGTGAAGACCCCTTGAAAAAAATTTTTATATTTACATTTTACAATTTGATGATATAATATTAAAGGCTTTGAAATGAAATCAACAGGTTTTTATGATATGATATATTTCGGTTAAGCTTCATATAATAATTCTGTATTACATCGGAAAGGATGATATAACACTTGAAAACAAAAGATTTGCTTGATTTGAGCAAGTCTGCGGCGGGCGAATATCTATCTCGGTTTGAATATCCGTGGCAGGCTCTCTCCGGCATAAAAGATTTAATTATATCTCTCGGCTCAAAGCTCGGTGACGAATATAACGAGGTTTCTCCGAAGGTCTGGGTTCACAAAACCGCCGTTGTTGCTCCGACGGCTTATCTCGGCGCTCCCTGTATCATCGGGGCAGAAACCGAAGTCCGTCATTGCGCTTTTATCAGAGGTTCCGCTCTTGTCGGCTGTGGCTGTGTTGTCGGGAACTCGGTTGAGCTTAAAAATGTAATTATTTTTGACAAAGTTCAGGTTCCGCATTACAATTATGTCGGCGACAGTATTCTCGGCTACCGCTCTCATATGGGCGCAGGCTCAATTACTTCAAATGTTAAGTCGGATAAAAGCCTTGTCGCCGTTAAATCCGATAATGAAATAATTGAAACGGGTCTTAAAAAGTTCGGTGCAATTCTCGGCGATTTCGTTGAGGTAGGGTGCAATTCCGTTCTGAATCCCGGTTCGGTGATAGGCAGAAACACCAATATTTATCCGCTTTCATGCGTTCGTGGCGTAATTCCGTCGGACAGTATTTATAAAACCGGCGGCGTTATCGTCAAGAAAAACTGATAAGGAGTATTCTTTATGGGAAAATATTTTGGCACAGACGGTTTCAGGGGAGAGGCAAACGAGAATTTAACCGCCGACCATGCTTACAAAGTCGGCAGATTTCTCGGCTGGTATTACGGCGAGCTGAAAAGACGCTCGGGTTCCGATGAAGCCCCCAGAATCGTTATCGGCAAGGATACAAGAAGATCAAGCTATATGTTTGAATATACTCTTGTTGCGGGTCTGACCGCATCGGGTGCAGACGCTTATCTGCTCCATGTTACAACAACTCCGTCGGTTGCTTATGTTGCAAGGGTTGATGGCTTTGACTGCGGAATCATGATTTCCGCAAGCCATAATCCTTATTATGACAACGGAATCAAGCTTATTAACAAAGACGGCGAAAAAATTGACGAAGAAACCATAGGCTATGTTGAAGCCTATATTGACGGTAAGCTTGAGATTTTCGGTCAAAAATGGGCGGAAATTCCGTTTGCCAAAAAAGAAAAAATCGGCAGAACGGTTGACTATGTTGCGGGTAGAAACAGATATATCGGTTATCTGATTTCGCTCGGAATGTATTCTTTCAGAGGAATCAAAGTCGGTCTTGACTGCGCTAACGGCAGTTCATGGAACATTGCAAAGGCGGTTTTTGAGGCTCTTGGCGCAACAACCTATGTTATCAACGCCGAGCCGAGCGGATTTAATATCAATATGAACGCAGGCTCAACCCATATTGAGGGCTTGCAGAAATTCGTTGTTGAAAACGGGCTTGATGTCGGCTTTGCCTATGACGGCGACGCTGATCGCTGTCTTTGCGTTGACGAAAAGGGCAATGTTTTAACGGGTGACCATATCCTTTATATCTGTGCTAAGTATATGAAAGAAAGAGGAACCCTGCTTAACAATACCGTTGTTACAACGGTTATGTCAAATTTCGGGCTTTATAAGGCATTTGATGAACTCGGTATCAATTATGCCAAAACCGCCGTGGGCGATAAATATGTTTATGAATATATGATGAAAAACAATAACCGAATCGGCGGCGAGCAGTCGGGTCACATCATTTTTTCAAAATATGCTTCAACGGGCGACGGTATTCTTACGAGCCTTAAAATGATGGAGGTTATGCTTGCAAAAGAACAGCTCATGAGCAAGCTTGCAGAGCCGCTTGTTATCTATCCTCAGGTTTTAACCAATGTAAGAGTTTCCGACAAAGCGGCGGCACAGAACGACCCCGATGTTAAGGCGGCGGTTGAAAAAGCCGCAGTAGCGCTCGGAGATTCGGGCAGAATCCTCGTCAGAGAATCGGGAACGGAACCCGTTGTCAGAGTTATGGTTGAGGCTTCCTCAGAGGAGCTTTGCAGAAAATATGTTGACAGCGTTGTTGATGTCATAAAAGAAAAAGGATATTGCAATTAAAAAGGAAATATACAAAAAACCTCTGCGGAGCAGTATCCGCAGAGGTTTGCTTTTTATATGGGATTAATATTCAAGTCTTCCCTCAAACACAAGCTTGGTTGTGCCCGTGAGATAAACTCCGTCATCCGAATAGTTGACTATAAGATCGCCGCCCTTAACCTTAACGGTTATGTCGGTGTTCTTTTTGCAGAATCCGTTTTCAACAGCGGCAACAACAGCGGCGCATGCGCCTGTGCCGCAGGCAAGCGTTTCGCCGTTGCCTCTTTCCCAAACTCTCATTTTAAGAGTGGTTTCGTTGACAACTCTGACGAATTCCGTGTTGACTCTGTGAGCGAAAATATCGGCTTTTTCAAAGCGAGGACCGATTTTTTCAATATCAATTGTGTCAACTCTCGGGCAGAAAAGAACGCAATGCGGGTTGCCCATTGAAACGCAGGTGATGTTATAATCCGTGCCGCCCAATGTTACGGGGTAGTTTATAAATTTGTTGTGACCGACGGTGCTTGTAACGGCATTTTCAAGGTCGGGCATGCCCATATTTGCGCAGACCGAGCTGACCTTGCCGTTTGAAATATAGAGCTGAACGCTCTTAACGCCGCTTGCCGTTTCAATTGTAACGGTGTCGGTATCAACATAACCCTTGTCATAGACATATTTTGCCGCTGAACGCATGGCATTACCGCCCATTCTTCCCTCACTGCCGTCAAGGTTGAACACACGCATCTTGACCTGAGCAACATCGGATTTTTCAACAAGGACTATTCCGTCACTGCCGACTCCGTGGTTGCGGTCGCAAAGGCTGACGCACAGGCTTTCGGGACAGGTGATTGAATTATCAAAATTCTCAATAAGAATGTGGTCGTTGCCCGATGCATCCATTTTAACAAAATTGAGAACTTGCCTTGAAGTTCGCATATGGTTAATGTCAACAAGCTCGGTATTTTCCTGATTGAAACGGCTTGCAATGATGTCGGCAAGAGCGTTTGCGGTGTCAAGCGAGGTGATGCAGGCAATTGAAAGCTGAATTGCCCGTCTGTGAAGCGCAATATAGTCACCCATTGTTGAGTCATAAAGAGCACCGGTGTAAATAACATAATTGATCTTTCCGCTTTCGAGAAGCTCAAAGATTTCGTTGCTCTCGTTCATACCCTTGACATATTTAACATCAATGCCGAGATGTGAAATTGCCTCGGCTGTTTCTTTGGTAGCGTAAATCTTGATTTTGAGGTCGTCAAGCTTCTTTGCAAGCGAAACGGCGTCAATAATATCATGCTCGTCAACGCTCAGAAGAATGCCGATGCCTTTTTCTGCCGTCGGGAGGGTGATGTTAAAGCCTGCCGATGTAAGGCCTTTATAAAGCGCCTCGGCCGTAGTTTTGCCGATGCCGAGAACTTCTCCCGTTGATTTCATCTCGGGGCCGAGAATAGAGTTTACGTCTGAAAGCTTTTCAAATGAGAAAACGGGAACTTTAACAGCAAAATAGGGGGGAGTTTTGTAAAGACCCGTGCCGTAGCCAAGCTCTTTGAGCGGTTTGCCTATCATAACCTTTGAAGCAAGGTCAACCATCGGAACGCCCGTTACCTTGCTGATATAAGGAATGGTTCTCGATGCTCTGGGATTAACTTCGATAACATAAAGCTTGTTATGATAAATAAGATACTGAATGTTGACAAGACCCTTTGTACCGAGCGAAAGGGCAAGCTTTTCGGAGCAGTCAATAATATTTTTGAGCATCTTATCGTTGAGGTTGTAAGGCGGATAAACAGCGATTGAGTCGCCGCTGTGAACGCCTGCACGCTCGATATGCTCCATGATGCCGGGAATAAGAACATCCTTGCCGTCCGAGATAACATCAACTTCAAGCTCAGTGCCCATCATGTATTTATCAACAAGAACGGGATTTTCGATTTCGCCCGAAAGAATGATATCCATGTAGCGTTCAACATCGGATTTTTCGTGAGCAATGGTCATGTTCTGACCGCCGATAACATATGACGGACGGAGAAGAACGGGGTAGCCGAGGGTTTCTGCGGCATCAAGAGCCTCCTGCTTTGTCATAACGCCCATGCCCTTGGGTCTGCGGATTGCAAATTTTTCAAGAAGTGCATCAAAACGCTCTCTGTCCTCTGCGGTGTCAATGCCGTCAGCGGATGTGCCGAGAATTCTGATTCCGTTTTCGTCAAGGAATTTTGTGAGCTTAATAGCGGTCTGACCGCCGAATGCAACAACAACGCCCATGGGCTTTTCAACCTTGATGATGTTCATAACATCTTCGGGGGTCAGAGGCTCAAAATAAAGTCTGTCAGCCGTATCGTAATCGGTTGAAACGGTTTCGGGGTTATTGTTTACTATTGCAACCTCATAGCCGAGGTCTTTGAGAGTCCATACGCAGTGAACAGATGAATAATCGAATTCTATGCCCTGACCGATTCTGATGGGACCCGAGCCGAGAACGATAACTCTTTCTTTGCCGCCTTCTTTTATGAAGCCTCTTGCTTCGCAGTCGTCATCATAGGTTGAATAGAAATACGGTGTTGTGGCGTTGAACTCTGCGGCGCAGGTGTCGACAATTTTATAAACGGCATCCTTGTGAGCGGGAAGCTCGTCAACGCCCGAAAGACGCTTCAATGCGGCGTCGGTATAGCCGAAGTTTTTGCCCTCATAGTATTTTTCGGCGGTAAGATTTCCGCCCTCAATCGATTTTTCAAAATCGGCAAGATTTTTGAGCTTGTAAAGGAACCATTCGGTAACCTTAGTCAGTTCAAAGATTTTGCTGATGGGCATTCCACTCTTGATTGCCTCAAAGATTGAGAACAGACGCATATCGTCAGTCTCTTTCAGGCGTTCTTCAAGCGGAGCGTCGGTTTTGGGGGCGGCATTGAGAGTGTCAAGCGATATCTCAGCGCCTCTGACGGCTTTCATTATCGCCATTTCAAATGACGGGCCGATTGCCATAACCTCGCCCGTTGCCTTCATCTGAGTGCCGAGCTTGCGGCTGGCGTTAACGAATTTGTCAAACGGCCATTTGGGGAGCTTAACAACTATATAGTCAACTGCAGGCTCGAAGCAGGCGCAGGTCTTGCCCGTGATATCGTTCTTGATTTCGTCAAGAGTATAGCCGAGAGCAAGCTTTGCCGTTACCTTTGCAATGGGATAGCCCGTTGCTTTACTTGCAAGAGCGGATGAACGGGAAACTCTTGGATTAACCTCGATAACTGCATAATCCATGCTGTAGGGGTCAAGAGCAAACTGGCAGTTACAGCCGCCGATTATTCCGAGAGCGTTAACTATATCAAGAGCCGCCTTGCGGAGCATCTGAAATTCAGCGTTAGCAAGCGTAAGAGCGGGAGCAACAACGATGCTGTCGCCCGTGTGGATTCCGACGGGGTCAAAATTTTCCATGCTGCAAACCGCAACACAGTTGCCTGCGCTGTCACGCATGGTTTCAAATTCAATTTCTTTCCAGCCGTAGATATATTTTTCAACAAGAACCTGAGTAATGGGGGAGAGGTCAAGACCTGTTTTTGCGATAATTGCAAGCTCCTCGGGATTCTCGGCAACTCCGCCGCCACCTCCGCCGAGGGTGAACGCGGGTCTGATGATGATGGGATAGCCGATTTTCTCCGCTATTTCGAGAGCAGTTTCAACATCGTTTGCAATTTCCGACGGAATAACGGGCTGACCAATTTCTTCCATCGTGTCTCGGAACATTTTTCTGTCCTCTGCCTTGTCGATTGCCTCGGCGTTTGTTCCTAGAAGCTTAACGCCCATTCTGTCGAGATAGCCGTCCTTGCTCAGCTGCATGGCAATGGTAAGACCTGTCTGACCGCCGAGAC
>JBJEQC010000036.1:0-6694 GCA_051881555.1 Acutalibacteraceae bacterium | reverse complement strand
CTATTTCATCTGAAACACGAAAATCAAGTTTTATTTGCGGATTAACCGATATATCCACCGTTTGCCCGATAAACCTTGAAACATCAATATAGGCATAAAAATCCGGGTTAAAATAATCAATCTTTATATTCAAACCGTAAACCGTTTTATTTTCCCGACTAAAGGTTAACCGTTTTCTTGTTGCCATCGTATTAACGGGAAAAATCAGATAATTATTCTTTACAGTTATTCTCATTTGAAAAACCACCTTGTTATTGACAAATGTCATACCTTAACTATGATTATATAGTAAGTTTATTTATATTACAAGGGAAAATATAAGTTGTAACAGGGAAAAATACTGCAGTTTTTCTGAGGATATCCCAAATTGAGCAATGCCTGAAAACCTTGAGAATCAAGGCTTTCAGGCATTGCTTGTGGCACCCCGAACCGGAATCGAACCGATATCTAAGTCTTAGGAGGACCTTATTCTATCCGTTGAACTATCGGGGCTGATATTCAATTGCTCATTGTCTGCACATTTCGGCGGCTTAACGAGCAGTACATATTTTATCAAAAACGGAATGTAAAGTCAAGACGGAAAAGAGACTTTTTGCGCCTTTGAATTGCCGTTTCGGGAGACTGCGCCGATTAAATCCGCTATTTTATAAAAGTTTAATGCAAAATCGGCATATATTCGGCGTTTTGCCGATAAATAATACTTGAAAAAATTGACATAATAATATAAAATATATATTTGGTAAAGTATGTGCCCGGCAATATTCTTTTGCCGACAAAACACAAATTCTGAAAGGATTGACACAAATGAGCTTACTTAACAAAAAAACAGTTGACGACATTAACGCAAAGGGAAAGAGAGTTCTTGTTCGCTGTGATTTCAATGTTCCTCTCAAGGACGGCGTTATCACCGACGAAAACAGAATCAACGCAGCTCTTCCCACGATTCAGAAGCTTATAAATGACGGCGCAAAGGTTATCCTCTGCTCTCACCTCGGCAAGCCCAAGAACGGCCCCGAAGCAAAGTTCTCACTTGCTCCCGTTGCAAAGAGACTCAGCGAGAAGCTCGGCAAAGAGGTTGTTTTTGCCGCTGACGATACCGTTGTCGGCGAGAATGCAAAGGCAGCGGTTGCAGCAATGAAAGACGGAGATGTTGTTCTTCTTGAGAACACCCGTTTCCGCTCCGAAGAGACAAAGAACGGTGAGGCTTTCTCAAAGGATCTTGCAAGCCTTTGCGATATCTATGTTAACGACGCATTCGGCGCAGCTCACAGAGCACATTGCTCAACCGTCGGCGTAACCGCTTTTGTTGAAGAAGCCGCAGTAGGCTACCTTATGGGCAAGGAGCTTAAATATCTCGGCAATGCCGTTGAAAATCCCGAAAGACCCTTCGTCACCATTCTCGGCGGCGCAAAGGTTTCAGACAAGCTCAATGTTATTGAAAATCTTCTCAATAAAGCCGACACCCTCATCATCGGCGGCGGTATGGCTTATACCTTCCTTGCCGCTAAGGGCTACAATGTCGGCAAATCTCTGCTTGACGAAAGCAAGATTGACTACTGCAAGGATATGCTTGCAAAGGCAGAAGAAAAGGGCGTTAAGCTTCTTCTTCCCGTTGACACTCTCTGCGCTAAGGATTTCCCCGATCCCATCGACGCTCCCATCGACACAGTTGACTATCCCGCAGATCAGATTCCCTCAGACATGGAAGGCCTTGACATCGGCCCCAAGACCTGCGAGCTTTTCGCAGGCGAGGTTAAATCCGCAAAGACCGTTGTCTGGAACGGCCCCATGGGTGTTTTCGAGAATCCCTCTCTTGCAAACGGCACAATCGCAGTTGCAAAGGCACTTGCAGAGACAGACGCTGTAACAATCATCGGCGGCGGCGATTCTGCGGCTGCTGTTAACACCCTCGGCTTCGGCGACAAGATGACCCACATTTCAACCGGCGGCGGCGCATCGCTCGAATTCCTTGAGGGCAAGGCACTCCCCGGCATCGAGGCAGTTAACGATAAATAATAATGCAAAATACCGATGTATTGCCGAAACGGAAATCAATAAGGTTAAACGGATATGATTATTCTTCGTGCGGCGCATATTTCGTAACGCTGTGTACAAAGGACAAGAAGAAATTGTTCTGGAACAGCGTAGGGGCGAACTGTGTTCGCCCGAATGAACCGCCACTATCTGAAATCGGGAAAATAGTCGATTACGAGATAAATAAAATCAGTACGATTTATAACGCTGTTGTTATCGATAAATATGTTGTCATGCCGAATCATATCCATATGATAATAATGATTTTGGCCGATGAATACGGGCGACCGCAGGTCGCCCCTACAGTTTCAAGGTTAGTTAAGCAGTTCAAAGGCTCAATTTCAAAACAAGTCGGTTTCCCTGTTTGGCAACGTTCCTATCACGACCACATAATCCGCAACCAATCGGATTATGATGAAATTTGGCAATACATTGACGAAAATCCGCTAAAATGGCAATTGGATTGTTACTATTGAAAACATTAGAAGGGAAGTTTAATTTATGGATAAATCACTTCGTAAACCCGTCATTGCGGGCAACTGGAAAATGAACAACACTCCCGAGCAGACAAAGGCTCTTATTGAGCAGATGAAGCCCCTTGTTGCGGACGCTGACTGCGAGGTTATTCTTTGCACTCCTTACATTGACCTTTACGCCGCCATGGAGGCTGCCGAGGGGTCAAACATCAGAATCGGCGCAGAAAACTGCCATTGGGCTGAAAAAGGCGCTTTCACAGGCGAGGTTTCCGCTCAGATGCTCAAGGCTGCGGGCGTTCCCTATGTTATTATCGGCCACTCAGAGCGCAGACAGTATTTCGGCGAGACCGACGAGACGGTTCGTGACCGTGTCAGAGCCGCTCTCAACGCAGGCCTTAAAGTAATCCTCTGCGTCGGTGAGGTTCTCGGCGAGAGAGAGCTTGGCATCACCGATGAAATCGTCAGAAAGCAGACCAAGGTTGCTCTTTCGGGCGTTTCTGAAGCAGAGCTTGCAAATATCATCATTGCTTACGAGCCGGTTTGGGCTATCGGAACGGGCCTTACCGCAACTCCCGAGCAGGCAAACGAGGTTTGCTCGGTTATCCGTTCGCTCATCGCAGAGCTTTACAGCAAGGACGCCGCTGATCATTTCGTTATTCAGTATGGCGGTTCGATGAACGACGGCAACGCCGCAGAGCTTCTTGCTCAGTATGATGTTGACGGCGGACTTATTGGCGGAGCTTCACTTGTTGCGGAGAAATTCGCAAAAATCGTTGAGGCGGCAAGCAAATAAAAAATTCGGAGCGGGTAAAGCGGCTTTAGTCTCTTTACCCGACTTGTTATAAAAAGGTAGGAAACTGAAATGTCAGAAAAAGTTCTTCTTGTTGTTATGGACGGCGTGGGTTTTTCAAAAACAGGTCTCGGCGACGCCGTTTCACTTGCAAACACTCCCGTGCTTGACAGGCTTTTAAAGGAATGCCCCAACACCCGTCTTAAAGCGCACGGAACGGCTGTCGGCCTTCCGTCGGATGACGATATGGGCAACTCCGAGGTTGGCCACAATGCGCTCGGCTGCGGTCAGGTCTATTCTCAGGGCGCAAAGCTCGTTAACGAATCAATAGAGTCGGGCAAAATTTATGAGTCCGAGGCGTGGAAAAAGCTTTCCGCCAACTGCGTTGAAAACGGTTCTTCAATGCACTTTATCGGTCTGCTTTCCGACGGCAATGTTCATTCAAACATTTCTCATCTTTTTGCAATGCTCGAAAAGGCAAAGGAATGCGGCATAAAGTCTGCAAGAGTTCACATTCTGCTTGACGGCAGAGATGTTCCCGCAACCTCCGCTCTTATCTATGTTGAGCAGCTTGAAGCAAAGCTTGCCGAGCTTTCGGACGGCTCGTTTGATGCAAGAATCGCTTCGGGCGGCGGCAGAATGAAAATCACCATGGACCGCTATGAGGCGGATTGGAATATGGTTAAGCTCGGCTGGGAAACCCATGTCAAGGGTGAGGGCAGACAGTTTGATTCGGCAAAGGAAGCCATAGAAACCTACCGTGCCGAAATTGCGGGAGTTATCGACCAGGATTTGCCTCCCTTTGTTATTGCCGAAAACGGCGAGCCCGTGGGCAGAATCAAAGACGGCGACAGCGTTATTCTCTTTAATTTCCGCGGAGACAGAGCGCTCGAGCTCAGCATGGCTTTTGATTATGACGGTTTTGATAAATTTGACCGTGGAGCAAAGCCCGATGTTGCCTATGCGGGTATGCTTCAGTATGACGGCGACCTTCAGCTCCCGAAAAATTATCTTGTCAATCCGCCCGAAATCAAGGATACTCTTTCCGAACTGCTTGTTTCTCACAAAATGACTCAGTTTGCAGTTTCTGAAACTCAAAAATACGGCCATGTAACCTATTTCTGGAACGGAAACAGAAGCGAAAAGTTCAGCGAAGAGCTTGAAACCTATATGGAAATCCCCTCAGACAGAGTATCGTTTGACGAGCGCCCCTGGATGAAGTCGGCAGAGGTTACGGATGCGGTTATCGATGCCATGAAGGGCGGCAAGTATGACTTTATCCGTTGTAATTATCCCAACGGCGATATGGTTGGCCATACGGGAAGCCTTGAGGCAACCATCGTTGCAGTTGAAGCTGTTGATCTCGGGCTTGCCAGAGTGCTTGCGGCGGCAGATGAATGCGGATTTACCGTTCTTATTACGGCTGACCACGGCAATGCCGACGAAATGCTTGAAAAGAATAAAAAAGGCGTTGTTCAGGTCAGAACAGCCCATTCGCTCAACGCCGTTCCGTTTATCATTTATTCAAAGAATGAATATCATATCAAAGACGGCAGCTTCGGCCTTGCCAATGTTGCTCCCACCGTTGCCTCGATTTTCGGCATAAAGCCGTTTGATTCGTGGGAGGAGAGCATGATTTAACTCTGCTCAGCGGCAAAAAATATTACCTTGAATAAAAATTTTTCACCCTGCAACACTTTATAGTGAAAGCAGGGTGATTTTTTTATGAGACGGCGCATGTTTATAAGAATCGTTTCGTATTTTTCGGCGCTGTGTGCAGTGCTTGCGCTCAGCGGTTATATATCCCAGAAAGCGAAGGCGGATTATGAAGAAACGCTTGAAAGAGTGAGACTCATGGGGCTTGCTTCGCTTTGCGAATACTACCGTGAGCTGAGCGGAGGGCTTCGGCTTATGGGCGTTTCAACCGCCGACACGGTTCAGGACAGCTCGGCATATGTCTGCTCCCGTGCGCTCGGGGCGGTTGCGGCTTCAGCCTGCTTTGACAGCGAGAAAGCAAAGAATATAATCGGTTTTGGCGAAAAGGTCTATGATTTTGCGGAGAGCTTTTCGGGGAGCGAGAATGAGCGCTCGGCGGCGCTGAAGCTTTCGGACTATGCAATGGAGGTCTATTATCATCTCAGCGGCGTTTCATCGGCGGTTCTGAGCGGAGAATATTCGCTCAGCGAGCACGGCGAGGTGTTCAATAAAAATGAAACTCCGTATTTTGAGGATTATCTTGATTATTCAAACGGAAGCGAGGAAGAATTGTTTTCACTGACTGCCTCTGCTTATTCGGACAAAAAAAAGTCGGCTTTTCTTGCGGATTCGGAGAGCGTGACAGAGGAAAAAGCGAGAGAAAAAGCGGGAGATGCGCTCGGAATTGAGCCGGTGCTTCTGCGGGGCGGCGAATTAAAGGACGAAAACGGAACAGAGGTTTATTCCTTTTTTCATGACGATGCGGCGGCGGAAATCAGCAAAAAGGGCGGAATGCTGATAAGTCTTGTGAATCCGATGCCGTGCAGTAAAAGCGCTTATTCAGCGGCTCAGGCGCAAAGAATCGCTTCTGAGTTTCTGAATAAGCACGGATATTCTGACATGCAGTTTTTTACGCAGAAGCAGGAGGAGATGTCCTGCGTTTTTGTTTTTGCTCCGATGGTTAACGGAATTCTGCTGCTCACTTCATGTGTTGAGCTGAGCGTATGCCTTGCGAGCGGCGAGGTGACTTATTTTAACGCTTTTGACTACATCAGGAATTACAGAACGGATATTGTTAACTATTCGGGGAATGCGGATATCCGCCCGATTCTGCCCGATGAACTTGTTCTGAAAAGCTCCGGGCTTTGCCTTGCGGAAATTGACGGCAGAGAGAGACTTTGCCGCCTTGCCGTTTGCATGTTCGAAGAAGACGAGGTGCTTGTTTTTGTTGATGCCGTAAGCAATAAGATTTTGAAAATGACAAACAAACCGTAGTGACAGCCCTTGCGGCTGTCCGTGAAAACAGCAGAAACCATCAGCAACACGGTAGGGGCGAACTTCGTTCGCCCGCCGGGGAAACGCCATATATCAACGCAATTTCATCGTAGGGAACGCTGTCCTCAGCGTTCCGAAAACATAAAAATGGCTCTATTTTATGCGGGACGGGCGACCCGCCCCCTACGGTTGCCGCCTGAAAACGCACAAATTCACGGCAGATTCGTAGGGTTCGGCGTCCCCGACGAACCGATTCGCTGCAGGCGGATAATTGGGTAAATTTTATAATAAATTCAAAACAGCGGGAGCAAGCCCACGCCCTACCGTGAGATTCCGAAACCGCCGTAACATCGAATACTTTTTGACCGAACAATGTCTCCCCGTTCCGCTTGCTTTTTATAACCGAAAATGGTATAATTAACCC
>JBJEQC010000035.1:0-1564 GCA_051881555.1 Acutalibacteraceae bacterium | reverse complement strand
TTCCGTCGGCGGAAACAATATAAAGCTCGGTTCCGTAGGGGAACTCCTTGGGGTCAACGGCGATATGGCCCGGCATCGGCTTCCTGCCCGATGCGGTGGCGGGGTCGCCCGTGTAGGCGGTTGCCTTGCCGCTGACGCAGTATGCGTATTCAACGGGGATTCCGTTTTCATCAAGCTTGAGGTCCGAGGGAACAGAAAGCTCCGAAATGGGAGCGGAGGTATTTTTGAACGCCGCAAGGGTCGCTCTCTTCTTTGTTCCGACCTTTTTGACCTGATCGACAGGCTTCTTGACCGTTATCTCGGAAATAACATTTGTTTCATCAAGAACGCCGTCAACATATTTTTCGCTGTAAATAACCGTCTTTTCGCCTTTTACTCCGGGAGTGACGGTGACTTCTTCATCGATATACATGTCGCCGCTCGGAATAATCTTTGTTTCAAAGTCAACCGACTCGGTTTCCTTCTTTGTCTTATAGCTGACTCTTGATATCTTGATTCTGGTGAAGCCGCTGAGCTTTGAATCAAGCGAGGGAACAACGATATCATCTGCGCCGAGCTTAATGCCCGACTTCTCAATTGCGTCCGCAACCGTGCCTTTGACAATGGGAACATTTTTGCTCTCACCGTCTGCATCGATGCTGACGGTAAAGGCTCTCTTGATGAAAATCTTCATTCCGTCAAAAACGGAGCTTGAGGGATTTTCGCCGATATCGTCGCCGCTGTTGATGACGATTCCCTCTTTTTTGATGATTTCGCTGACCGTGTCAGTGTAGCCGACGAAATAAGAAATAATGCCGTTGTCCTCTACCCGAACGATTTTCGCCCTTTCAATGACGATTGTGCCGCCCTTGCCCGCAGAGTAATCCGAGAGGTCAAGCTCATCGTTTGCGCCGAGCCTTATGCCCGCCTGCCTGACTATTTCTCCGGGGTCAGAGCTTTTTGTTGTTATGCTTACCGATTTCTCTCCGTCAATTACCGTAACTTCATTGGCATTTGCCGAAGCGAACGCCGTTATCGTTACGGAGCAAGCAAACAGAACTGTGATGACGGCCGTTAAAATCTTAAAGCCTCTCTTGCGAGTTCCGACGCTTTCGGATATTGAATTTGTAATCATAAAAATCTCCTTTTTTCTGCGCATTAGTAGTTTTTCGGACGGCTGTTTTTCACGCCGTTCCTCGATTTCCTTTTGCAACGGGTGACATTATATTGGCAAAAGGATGATTTGTCAAATTTTTTGAGAATGATTTTTTGTTTAGTTTGCACAAAAGTATTTCCGCATATTGTCGAATCGACATTTAGCATTCGGGCGAATGCCGCAGGGATTTGTCAAAACAAGGGAATTTTTTTGTGAAAAACAGAAAAAGTTACAAATGGTTACAAAAGCGTAAAAATAGGTTACATATTTCCAAGATACAAAAATACAGGCACTTATTCTTGCGCAAAAAGCAGGAATAAAATGCCTGCATGAGTAGTATTAGCCAAAACCGAGCCGTTTATTCGGCTTTTTGCATATTATATGCAACACCGGGCGTTCAGATTACCCGAAAAGGGCATAAAACGAGCC
>JBJEQC010000034.1:0-6752 GCA_051881555.1 Acutalibacteraceae bacterium | reverse complement strand
GAAAAATTTGATATAACTATACCACAAATAAAAACATGAGAAAAAATTTTCGATTTTCGGAAACAAAAAAGACGAAAATCGAAAATTTTCACGCAAAAAAAATATTTGTGTTATAATTGTAGCATCACTTTTTACGGAGGTTATTATGAAATTATTTATTACCAATCGGGCAAGAGTAGAAAAAATGGGACAAGACGGTTTCATGGAAAAAACCGCTTTGATAAGTATTACCGATTACGGAGATTCAGATGTAGAGCTCAAAAACCCACCCGAATTTCTGCTGAGGCTTTCTTTTGACGATGTGCCTCTCGGCAAGGCTTTAGAAGCAGAATACGGGAGAAAACTTACCGATGAAGAAATAGCAAAAGCAGAAAATGAGCTTCATGCTTTAACCGACGAGCAGGCAAAATCAATTGTCGATTTCTATAATGAGGTTTACGATAGAGCGCATGTTTTGATTTGCCAATGCGAACACGGTGAATCACGAAGCGCTGCAATTGCCGCAGCTATTATGGAGCATAGATATAAAAAAGGAATTAATATTTTTGCAGATGAAAGATTTTGTCCTAACAAGTCGATTTATAAAAAAATCTTATTTTTTCTATCCCATAGTTAAAAAATATTCTGTTCCTCTAAAGTGTTGATTCCTTGATTTTTGTGTATTCTTATTTTTGCATTGTCAGCACATAGGCGAACTCTTTTTCGTAATTTTCGGGGATTGAAACGCTAACCGTGTTTCCGTCTTGGACAAATTCGATATCCCTTGAATTGAAGATAACCCGTCTGACCTTTTCATCGCAATACAAAGTTAATTTATCCGGCAGAATATTATCATTGTCATCAGGCAGATAAATTGCATAAATCTCGTTGCCCTTGCCCGTATAGGCAATGTTATCTTTCCTGTAAGGTGCGGCGGGGCGGGTTTCATAAATTGCATAGCCGTTTTTGTTCAGCCATTTTCCTATATCCGCCAGAATGGGATAAACCTTATGAGGCAGTCTGCCGTCGGGTCGGGGACCAATGTTCAACGCCAGATTTCCGCCTTTGGCAACAATATCGCACAGCATATGAATAACGGTTTTGGCGTCCTTATAGTCATCGTCATATCTGAACGAAAAGCTTGTTCCGAGCGTTACACAGCTTTCCCACGGCACTCTTATCGGACGGTCGGGAACCGTCTGTTCGGGCGTGATGAAATTCTCGTTGATTCCGCCGACGGTTCTGTCCGCAACCATAAGCCACGGCTGAATTTCTCTTGCCTCTTTCATTATTTCGCTCAGATGAATATCCATCATATTATTGGGATTAACCTGACCGCCGTCAAGCCATAGGCACTCTATTCTTCCGTAATCCCTGACAAGCTCAAGCATTTGATTTTTTGTGTATTCGCAGAATTTATTCCAGATCTCGGGATGAAGATCCGTTCTGTAGCTCGTATTTCTTGTCATGTATTCATTTTCGGAAAAGCCCTTTGCCCAGTAATACTCGCTGTGCCAATCGGGCTTTGAAAAATACGCATGCACCTTCAGACCCTCATCACGGAAAGCGTCAAACAAATGCTTGCATATATCCGAACGGGGATTCCTGCTGAAAGGACATTCGGGAGAAGTGATTTTATAATCCGAATACTTTGTGTCCCACATGCAAAATCCGTCATGGTGCTTTGTGGTAAACAGAACATATTTAAAGCCTGCGTCCTTTGCGGTTTTTGCCCACTCCCTGGGGCGGAACCGCACGGGATTAAAGGTTTTTATTAAATCCCAATATTCCTGTTTGAACTGCTCTCCCGTCAGATCCTTATCAACATCGCCCCACGCCCAGCTTTGATCCTCATCCGGGAGCGCCCAGGATTCAACAATCCCCCACTGAGAATACGCTCCCCAATGAAACATTATGCCGAATTTTCTGTCCTTGAAGCGTTCAAGTGACTCCAGAACCTCAGGCTCCTCGGGAGCAACATATCTGAGTTCTTCGCTGTAGGAATGATTATATAATTCATTAAATTCCATGGTTTTCACCTTTCTGTCAGACTTTTTATCCGCTTCGTGCCGACTCTTTCAATCTTCGCATTGAAGCTTTATCAGCAAAACCTCATTTTCTTCGACAGTTAAATCAATACGGCAAGTATTCTCATTAAATATCGGATTAACCGGCTCACAAAGCATTTCGGATGATTTTTTGATGTTCTCAAGCTGTTCCCTTGTGAGTATTGCCGGCTTGCCCATATTCTCCCAAAGACTTACGGGATTTCCGTGTCGGCTGTTGATACGGTATGACTGCGCCTTGGAAAACCGTGGCGAATTATCAAGCAAGATACTGATTTTGTATTCATTGTTTGTATCGTCAAAGCTCTGAGCATAGAGCATCAGAAACACATTGCCGTTCTCGCCTTTAAACGCTGAAATCTCAACATTTTCATCCGTTATCGGCAGGCAGTAGCGGTTATCGGGAAGCTGAGCCAAAAGCTTAAACGCCCAAAAAGCAGGCTTTTTTATTCCGTCTGCGGTCAAAAGCCCGAAGCCTCCGCAAAACGGGTCGGGGAAGAAAAACAGCTCTTCAAATATATCGGAAAAAGTCCAATAGCTCGAACCGTCAACTATTCCTTGATTATCAAGCACGGTTTTAACCAAAAAAGATGATGACCTCGTGGTGTCATGGATTGCGGCAACGCAGTTTGAGCTGATGCTCCATTCTGTGTAAAAAAGCGGCAGACTGCCCGCTTCGGCTCTTGCACGCTTTGCTTCACGAGTAAGATAACCCTTTAATTCAGGGGTAAAATCATTGACATTGTCAAATATCGGCTGTAATAACGCCCTCATGGATTCATTTGGGCTGCTTGTTTTTAGCTTTTCGATTTCTTCCAGACGCTGTTTGTTTATCGTATGCCCAAGCTCGTCGGTCGGATACTGATGGGTTGTTACAAAATCAACGGGCACATTCTCTTTTTTGCAAAAATCCAAAAATTCCGATATATGACTGCTTTTTGTTGTGGCAGGTCCGCCGACCATAAGCTTAGAATCCACGCTTTTAAGTGCTCTTGCCGTTGCGGCATAAAGGCGATAATAATCGTTCAAGCTGCCCTTAAAGAAGCAGGAAAGATCAGGCTCATTCCAGACCTCAAAATACCAGCTTTCAACTTCTTCTGCGCCATAGCGGTTTATCAAAAAGCGTGCAAACTCACGGATAAATTCCTGCCACTCTTCCATCTTTTTCGGCATTGTGATATTCCCTTTGTAATAAAAAACCGTTTGCTTATCCGAAGCTAATGCAGACGGCATAAAACCAAGCTCAACAAACGGCTTTATGCCGATTTCAAGCAAGTCGTCATATATTTTCGCAATCTGATAGAAGGAATAAAGCTTTGTGCTGTTTCGTGTGGCGGCGGGCAAATGGTCTGAAAGCCTCCGGCAGACATTCATATCGTCATTGAAAATGCCATGAAAACGCACACGCTCGATTCCAAGCTCGTCATGTACGGTTTTCAATTGCCTGATATAATCGGTGCGATGAGCCAGCGCGGCGTGACCGCTTCCGACGCAAAACTGCCAATGCTTGGAAACCCGCCGTGTTTCCCCTGAATAATCAAGGCAAAATAAGAACTGCTCCATTGACTTTTTCCTCCCGCTTATTCAACATTTTTTACAATTCCGGAGATATAATTATATCTCCGTGCACGAGAACGGAACGCTTTTTATCTATTATATAATGAAGAAACGGAATTGTCAAGAACGGTGACATGAACGCCGAAAAACACTTTTTCAAAAGCGTTTTCGCTATCAAAGCAAATCTCTCTTTTATTTGTTTAAACATCTTGACTTTTCCGATTATATCATTCTGAGACGGCATTAAAAATGGCTTGTATCGGTTACCGACACAAGCCGCTTTGATTCTGTTATATGCTTTGTATTACCGACAGCTGTTGACTGCTTCATAAGCCATCTGAGGATAATCGGTCATGATGCAGTCGGCTCCGTTCTCGGTCAGAGTTTTAACATCGTCCGCATTATTTATCGTCCAATACTGAACGGCGATGTCGTATTTATGAGCATAATTTATCAGCTGTCTTGTGCCGAGATTGATAAAATTATTCATCGCGCTCTCTCCGTAAGGAATCTGAAGCGCAACATAGGTCACATTAAGGTCATCAAGATCCCAATTCATTCTGCAATAAATATAGAACTGAAGCACTTCGAGAACTCCCGCAGAACGGGGCATATCGGGATATTTTTTCTCCATATAAATCGAAACATCGGGCTGGAAGGTTGCCCAGATTACTCTGTCCTTCATTCCCCTCTCGCTGACGATTGAATAGAGCTTGTCCGCCGCTTTCATGCCGTCGGTTCCCTTGCTCTTGATTTCGATAATATATCTGTATTCTTTGCCGTCGCTGTGCGATTCGATATAATCAATTATGGATTCGCAGGTTGCAACCTTTAAGTTATCGGGAATGTCGTCTCCCCTCAGGCCTCTGTAGGGATACTCGCCGTCAATGCAGAAATTCTCGCCGAGATTCAGAACCTGAGCCTCCTCAAAGGTAAGCTCCGAAGCATAAACATTCTCTCTGCCGAATTCCTCAACGGCATTTGAGGTTTCATCATATGTAAGGTTATGCAATAAAATAAGCTCGCCGTCCGCCGTAATCTGAACATCAAATTCAAAGGTATCAACGCCGAGAGTGTCTTTTTCTTCAATGACTTTTTCAAAAGCCATGAGCGTGTTCTGCGGAGCAATGCCCGCACCCGACCTGTGAGCGGAAACATCGGGGTCTTTGTATTCGTTGATATAGGGGTTCTGAGCGTTCTCATTGGTAAGAACCGGAGTGCCCGGCTTGTCCGCCGCTCCCATGTTCAGCATCAGCGGGATTATCATTGCAACCGCAACGATTGAATGATAAAGGTTTTTCAGCATCAAAATAAGATTCATTCCGTTTTCTCCTTTTTCCAAGAATTATTACGCATATTATATGCCAAATATTTCATTTTTTCAATACAAATATTGAAATTTGACGATTATTAAAAGTGCAAACCCGCCTGCACAAAACGCACAGACGGGTTTGCAAATTAATATGGGTGCTTGTTATTCAAATATATCGGAATATTTATGAAGCCGATTCCGTTAAGCCCACGGGTTCGAGCTTTCGGGCTGACGGATTGCCGTGAGCAAAAACTGCTCCCAAAGATACCATTTGCCGTCCTTGGCTTCTCTGAGCTGAACGGGTCTTGCGCTGTCAGCTCCGCCTGACGGAATAAACAGCTTAACATAGCCCTGAGCCTCATAAGAATTCGGGTTTTCGCTGACGGTAACGGTTAACGGCATTGAGGGCTGATAATCGTTATCGGGCGTTGCACCCGCAAAATATGAGCGGGGAACATAATCCTTATCCCTGAAACGGTCTGAAACAAACTGCTTATCCATGCCGTTCAAGGGTCTGGGGCCTCTGAGATAATCAAGCATTTCAAAACAAAGCTCCTTGCTTTGGGGATAACAGCTGAGCGCAAGAACAGTCATTGCCGCCGTTTCAAACGGCGTTGAAAGCGCCGCCTGAGGCAAAGCTTTGAATTCTTCAACGCTCGAAGGCATTGACTGAAAAACTATTTTCTCGGTCTTGCAACCTATATTCTGTGCCGCTTTTGTCACGGTTTCTCTGACAGTTTGCGTAACTGCGGTTTTTGCTTTGCTTTTAAGCATATCGAAAAGTGCCATTGATACAACTCCTTTGGTTTAAAACGATCTTCCGCTGCCGCTGTGACTTCTGCCGGACGAGCTTGTGTGGCTGTCGTCCGAGCTGCTGTCGTCGCTCTTAGGTATTGGC
Source organism: Acutalibacteraceae bacterium (assembly GCA_051881555.1). Classification (GTDB taxonomy): domain Bacteria; phylum Bacillota; class Clostridia; order Oscillospirales; family Acutalibacteraceae; genus CAG-177. The sequence goes on along the minus strand of JBJEQC010000034.1, from coordinate 940 downwards.
GTTTTATAAACTCTTTTGCTGATAAAATTATCGTAACTGCCCGTAACAACCATACTGCCGGGTCTTGTGTAGACGGTTGCATTTGTCTGCCTTCTGACAGACTTATTCTTTCCTGCAATGCTCTTTATGATAATAAATCCTGCAAGCATTCCGAAAGCAACGCAAATTATAAGCAATTTAATGCCGGCATAGGGAATATAATTACTTCCGGTGTAATCATAATAGGAGTCAAGATTATTATCGGCAAGAGCGGCACAATAGAGTTCAAGATTATCCTCGGCAAGGTCGGCATAGGTATTGAAAGCGGAGGCATAATTCTCATTTTTGAGGTCATCTATCATTGCATCAATTATGTTATTGCGGACATCCTCATAAAATGCTTCTGAGCCCTTGGCGTGGGTTGAAATATAGATTTCTCTGTTTCCCACCTCACCGGGCTTATAAAGAATGAGCATTCCGTCATCATTTTCGCCGTAGCCGTAGCCGTTGTAATCATAGAAATCATCGGCGTATTCTTCCGATGTCTTTCCGTCAAGACTCGGTACGGTCAGAACGGCAATTTCCATTTCGTATTCCTGCGCCATCACCTCAAGCCTTGCGCAGAGTGCATTTTCTTCTTCGGTTGTGAGCAAATCCGCATTGTCAACAACAAGAGGAAGCACACGCTCAACGGGAACAAATTCGGTTGCGGATTCTGTGCCGCCGTCAGGCGTTGTCACGGGAGAAGCATAAGTGCCACCCCGGAGAACGGTCTCAACCGCCGCATAATATGAGGCAATGCCGCCGTAATATGTTTCATTTGAATCATAGGCATCTACTATAATGCCCTTAATCTGCTCGGTGATAACATCTACGGCATCTCCCGAAAGATAGATTGAAGACTCACCTCCCCCGAGATTATCCGTAATCAGAATACCGTTTTCGCTGTCTGCCTTAAGAC
>JBJEQC010000033.1:0-6757 GCA_051881555.1 Acutalibacteraceae bacterium | reverse complement strand
CGGAGTGTGTTTTTTAATTAATCTTCAACGATTCCTTCAAGGAAATCGGTTTCTTTAACATAACCGTCACGGTTAATGCGGAAGGTTTTGACCTCAAGCTTGTTGAAATCTGCATAGAAGCCCGCATCGATAAAATCGCAGACAATCGCCGCTTTAACGGGCTTGCCCTCGGTCTCGCAAAGGCGCATTATAACATCGCCCGAACCGTCCTCGCAGTATTTGAGAGCGTCAAGGCGGATATTGGGCTTATTGATGCTGATAAAGTTCTTTTTAAGCGGCAGACTGCCCTTGTGATAGCCTGCGGGAACGGTAACGGGTCTTGAATTGAACAGAGCCGAAATCTGCTGAACTCCGCTGAACTCCGCTTCGCCCGAATGAGGATAAACGGCATATTCAAATCTGTGCAGACCCTCGTCGGTGTAGCTGAAATCGGCGGCGGGTCGGTCTGAATAATGGTCGGCAAAAATGCAGTTTCTCAGCATGGTGAGCTTCAGAGTATTGCCGGGGCAGTCATAGCTGTATTTTGAATCGGTGATGAGCGAAACGCCCTTGCGGCTCTCCGCCGCTCCTGCGGTTATATCGCCCCAGGTGAGCGCAGGCTCTTCCTCGCCGTTGCAGGGTCTCTTGATAATGCCTGCGGGTATTTCGTAAGTTGAAATCGGGTTTTCTCCCTCAACCGTAACGGGCATTTTGAGAATCGTCAGCGGCTCCTGCCAAAGGATTCTGCACTTGACTCTGAGCATTTTTCCGCCCGAGGCAAGAATGAAATCCTGGGTGAGATATGAACCGCCGTAAATATGCTTGACTCTGATAACTGCTCTGAGAGGGCCTTTTTCGATAATCTCAATCGATTTAAGCTCCATTTTGGCAATCTCTTTGTCGAACTTAAATATGTTATGCGCCCATGTGTCAGGCTCGGAATTATCAATAACCGTCGGAACGCAGAACTCGCCGCCGACAAACTCAGCGCCGTTTTCTTTGGTGACAAGGCTCTTTATGCCGCCCGTCTTTTCATCGAAAACGACTTTGAGATGCTCGTTCTCCATCGTGAATCCGTCTGCCGAAACTCCGCTCTCGCTCTTGCCCCAATCGGTGAACTCCGAATCATAGTGCCAGAGCCAATAGGTCGCATAGCCGAGGGGCGGAACCTTCGCCATAAAAACTGTGTCAAGGTGAGAATCGTTGGAGCGTGAGGAGCGGACATTCTGAAAGAGAACATCGTTCCGATCGCTGTCCTGAACCCTCTTTGACGGATGATAGGTTCTGACGGGAGTTTCAACCTCAAAGGAATTGGGGTTGAACACAACAATCGGTCTGGGGAATTTAAGGTTGCGGCAATGGTGGCGTGCGTTGCAGGAAACCGTGTCGGATACGCCGTCAAGCCATGTATTGATTGACTCGGCAATTTTAAGCATCGCCTTGTTTTCTTCCGAAGCGGCAATTTTCATCGAATAGCCGAGAGCGTCACGCACATCGTCATAAGCTTCTCTGATTGAACAGCCGCAGAGAATATCATGGAACTGATTGAAGCAGACCTCTTTCCACGCCTTGCCGAATTCCTCGGTTGCTTTGGGTAGATTTGAAAGCTTCGATGCAACCGTGTTCCATTTTTCGGCGTTCTGAAGCCAATATTCGGCTTTTCTGTTAAGCTGTTTCATCATTGAGGTTGCCGAATAACAGCCGCTCGCATGGTGCTGAAGGTCGTCTTTCCAAACGGGCAAATCCAGCTTATCAGCGCACTGCTGAGCGAAGTATTCTTCGGGAGAAGAAAATTCAAGCTCTGCATAGCCCTCCTCTTTAAGTTGCATGAGATATTCGATATCGCCCTTTGTCGGGCCGCCGCCGTGGTTGCCCACGCCGAAAAGCATCATCATTCCGTGACCCGTATTTTCGGCTCTCTGCTTATAGTCGGCAAGCTTTCTGTCGATATCCTCCTTGCCCGAAACGCCGTAACTTTCGGGGATTCTGTAGGTCAGAACCCTTGAACCGTCGGGGCTGTCCCACCAAAAAAGATTTTCGGGGATTTCGGGATTCTCATGCATACCGGGACGCATCATAACATAACAGCGCATACCGCCCTTTGTTAAAAGCTGAGGTAACATTCCGCTGTGACCGAATGAATCAACATTGTAGCCGATTTTGCAGATATCGCCGAACTTTTCATAATAATAAAGCTGGCTGTAGAGCGCCTGACGGGCAAAGCTCTCGCCGCTCGGCATGTTGCAGTCGGGCTGAACCCACCAGCCGTTGACGGGAACCCATCTGCCACGCTTGACAAGCTTTCTGATTTCGTCAAACAGTTCGGGGTCAATCTCCTCAACCCAGCGGTAATATGAAGCGGACGAGCAGGTGAAAACCAATTCGTCATATTCGTTGAGCCTGTCAACTGCGCTTCGGAAGGTCTGAAGCACCTCGCCGCAGCCCTCCTGCCAACGCCACAGCCAAATCGGGTCAAGGTGGGCGTTACCAATAAGATTTATTTTATTATTCATAATATCACCTTATTCAAAGAAACCGTAATATCTGCCTATCCAATAAGCAAATGTGTAAACATAACAGCTTTCTATGCACATAACGCCGCTTGAATCCTCGTTAACGAAGCTGAGCGGATTTCTGTCATATTTGGAAATAAAGCGTTCGTCGGGCGGAAGAAGCACGGAAATTTCTTTTATGCCGGTTCTGAGAGTTTTAACGGGAGTGTCATGCCTGCCCGTGAGGCTGACTCCTGCCGCAAGACGGCTGACATTCGTTCTGTAGAACCATTCCGCAAGGCGTTCCATGTCAATCTCCGCATCGGGGCATGAAAGGGCAAACGGCAGGTCATAGCCCGGGTTATGCTCTCTTTCAAGCGATGTTCTCCACGATTTGAAGCCCTGTCTGTATTTTTCGAGCAGCTCTTCATTCTTTTCAAGAGTGCACAGACCCCAGAACGAAGCGACGGCAAGCATATGGTCGCCGTACATTATATCTTCAACATAATCGAAATTCATCGAAATGCTCGCCTGATAAAGGCGTTCAAAATGCTTCGGGCACAGGTCGGCATAACCGAGGCCGTTAACAAGATAGTCATAGCTCTCACGCCATCTGCCCTCCTCGCCCGTTATCTTCATGGTTACGAGGTGATACATGAGAAGCTCTGCGGAATTAAGGCAGGCGTCAACCCAGCCGAAATCCGTTTCAAAATAATCCTTGCTCCACTTTGCCCAGGAGGTCGGCTTGTCGCCGTAATCGTGAAGCTCATAGCCGTGGTCAATGATATGACCCATAAGCCCTTTGACCGACTGCTTGATCAGCCCGTCAAGCCCGGGATCGTCACAGCCGAGAAATTCATGGGCAAAATACATCTGAAGAAAATGCAGAGTTACCTCGTCGCTGCTTGTGTCGGCTTTATAAACAATACCGTCAACCGAATAGCCGCCGTCGGTGTAAAGCTTTGCAAGACGGGCGGGAATCTCGGCAGAAGCGTCAATTTCAACGCCTACGCAGCCCCTCTTTTTGGCTTCTGTTGTTTCAAGGCAGAACGCCTTGCCGCCGCTTATGCGGAAAAAGATTCCGTCATCGGGAACGGGTTCATCGGGGCAGAGATATGTTCTTGCTACAAAGCCGTTGCCCCTTGAATGGATATGCAGGAGCAAAAGGCAGGCTTCAACCGCTCTTGTTGCAACCTTTTTAGCTTCAAGCGTTTCGGGATGCTCCGCACCCTTCTCTCTTTTGAAAACGGCATATCTGAATATTTCTCCGATGGCAAATGCAGCCGTGAAACAGCCGTCGTTATCGGAATGACCGTGAGAATAGCGGGATTCGAGATTTCTCGGCCTTGCAAGGTCTCTTTGGCTGACCATTCCCCTGCGGTCAACATATTTCAGCGTTTCGCTGAGCAGAAGCTCCGCCTTTTCCTGAGCGCCGAGCGGCTTCATTTCAATAAAAACCGCTCCCGTTTCGGTCAGCACCCAGACGCTCTCGCCCTGCGGCATTATTGCCTTAACGGTGTTATCGTGTAGATCTCTCGGAGCGCTGAAAAACATTATTATGTCTTCTTCTCTTTCAGCGTTTTTGTCATATCTTGTCAGTCCGCTTGTTGAACCGAGCCACTCAACTCCGCCGATTTTAAGGCTGCAAGTGTATTCGCTCTTTTTTGACGGCAGAGGGTAAGGGAAGCCCTCCAAATCGGGTTTATCGTTTGAATAAGTCAATAACTGCGCCGGAATGCGTTCGTCACCGAGCGGATAAAAACTGCAAAACCTGCACAGATGAGATTTAAGTTTATAGGTCTGCGACATATTGACCTCCTTTTGTAATGAATATAAACCGGATATATATAATATAGCAGAACGGGATATCAGTTTCAATATAAAAAGTATTTTTTCTGTTGATTTTTTTGTGTGTTAAACTTTCTTATCCCAAAACTTGACGAACCTCTCACTGTTATGATAATATTTCAAAGCAAGCATATTTTTAACAAAAAAGGAGAAGTTCAAAATGAAAGAGATTTTATCAACCGACATTCCTGCCGCAGTGGCAACGATCTGCCTTGCACTTTATTTTTTCGGCATGGCAATTGTTTTCATCACAAACCCGATAAAGAATGCGGAAAGCTTTTCCGTAAAGCCCGTCGATAATGCAGGCAAAACAGAAATCCGTGTTTATTACGGCGGCATTTCCTTTGCTCTCGGTGCATTCTTGCTCTATCTGACTTATGCAACCAAAACACCCTATTATTCCATGATGGGCGGTATTTTCTTTGCAACAACCGTTTTTGTAACAAGAACCGTTTTTCTCTTTGTTGACAAAGGTTGGAAATGTCCGTATACCAAGCTTGCAATTCCGGCAGAGGGCTTTTTTGTTGCCGCGCTATGGACATGCTTTATCATTTCCAAAGTCATGTACGGTTAAGGGTGAAAAAATATTTCAGTCTCGCAAGGCGCTGAAACTTTCTCATCCCATGCGGGTTTTTTCTGTTGATTTTGATATTTACAATTAATTTCACAAATGCTATAATAAGTGAAAATTTGTATTTATCAGGTGCTTTATGCTGAAATTCAAAGTAATTAACTATGAAGATATTGAAATACTGAAAGCCTATTTTTCCGCTTATCCCTCCCGCCAATGCGACAGGGCGTTCGGCTCAACTTTCATGTGGCGTAAATATTTTGACAACCGCTACGCAGTTGTTGACGGAACCATGATTATTTCTTCAAAATATAACGGTCAGATCTGCTTTGCAAACCCCATGGGCAGAAATCCCGACGCCGCATACAAAGCAATTGAAGAATATTGCGGCTCTCTCGGCGTACCGATGGTGCTCTGCTCAATCAACAAAAGCGAACTGCCGTTAATCCTTGAAAAATATCCCGGAAGCGTTGCCGAAGCCGACCGTGACTGGTTCGACTATCTTTATGAAAAGGACGCAATTCTGAACCTTTCGGGCCGCAAATACAGCACGCCGAGAAACCACATCAACAAATTCAAAAAGCTTTATAACTGGAGCTTTGCTCCCATCACCGAAGCCGACATTCCCGAGCTTATCGAATTCACCGAGGGCTTCACCTTTCACGCCGAAAAGGACGAAAGCGCAGACTTTGAGCTTAAAATATGCCGTGAGGTTCTGCAAAACTACAAGGCTTTCGGCCTGCCCGGAGGGATTCTGAGAGTTGACGGCAAAATAATCGGCTATTCAGTCGGAGAAATTCTCGGCGACACGCTCTTTTGCCACATTGAAAAGGCTGATTTTTCATATGCGGGAGCATATCAGATGCTGACAAATCAGTTTCTGCGGCTCTATGCCTCGGGCGACGATATTAAATATGTCAACCGTGAGGAGGACTGCGGCGACGAGGGTCTGAGAAAATCCAAGCTCTCATATAATCCCGTTGAGCTCATCGAAAAAAACACCGTAACAATTAAAATAAAATAATTGACCGAAAGAAGGGGCTTTTATGAAACTCGGAATCATAAACGGCTGGAGCGAGGGCTGCATTAAATATGTTCACGACAAAGGGCTTGAAGCCGTTGAATTCTGCGTTAATCACAATTATGACTCTTTTGAATTTCTTGCCGAAGCGGAGAAGATTAAGCAGATAAGCGAAAAATACGGCGTTGCCGTCGGCTCAATGGGTCGCTGGGGAATGAAGCGATTTGACGAAAACGGAGCGATAATTCCGCATGCTCTCGAGCATGACAAAAATTTAATCACCGCCGCTTCGATAATCGGCTGCCCCGTTTTTAACTGCGGTATAAATTATGTTGAAAGCCAAAGCTTTCATCAAAACTGCGAAAATGCAATTGAATATTTCGGTATTCTTCTCGATTTTGCAAAAGAAAAGGGCGTTAAAATCGCCGCCTATAACTGCGATTGGGAAAACTTCGTTGTTGAGCCGAAGGCATGGTTGCCGATTCTGACGGCTCTGCCCGAGCTCGGAATAAAATATGACGTTTCGCATTGCATGAAAAGAGGCGGAAGCTATCTTGCCGAGCTGAGGGATTGGGGCGACAGAGTTTATCATTTTCATCTCAAAGGCTCTGTTTATATCGACGGCGAGCACTATGACGACGCTCCCGCAGGGCTTGACATGACCGATTGGCACACCGTTATGGATATTCTTTACACCAAGAACTATGACGGAATGCTTTCGATTGAGCCGCACTCGGGTTATTGGAAGGGCAAAAAGGGTCAATGGGGAATCGATTACACAATCAATTATTTCAGACCGCTCATCATGCCCGAAAACTACGAATACAGCGACAATCCCTATATGCC
>JBJEQC010000032.1:0-6830 GCA_051881555.1 Acutalibacteraceae bacterium | reverse complement strand
AGAGAACAGCCTGCTCGCCGAAAAGGTCGGTCTCGGTCTCGGTGCGGAATGTGGTCTCAAGAACGCCTGCACGGGCGCCGCCGATGCCGAGAGCATAAGCAAGGCCGATATCCAATGCATCGCCTGTAGCGTCCTGCTCAACAGCGATAAGGCAGGGAACGCCTTTGCCCGCCTGATACTCGCTTCTGACGGTGTGGCCGGGGCCTTTGGGCGCAATCATGATAACATTGACATTCTTGGGGGGCTTGATGCAGCCGAAATGAATGTTGAAGCCGTGAGCGAAAGCAAGGGTCTTGCCCTCGGTGAGGTTGGGCTCAATGCTCTCTTTATAAAGCTTTGCCTGAAGCTCGTCGTTAATAAGAATCATAATAATATCTGCATTTTTGGCAGCCTCGGCGGAGGTCATAACCTTGAGACCCTGAGCCTCAGCCTTTGCCCAGCTCTTGCTGCCCTCATAAAGGCCGACGATAACGTCAACGCCGCTGTCCTTGAGGTTGAGCGCATGGGCGTGACCCTGTGAGCCGTAGCCGATGATTGCAACGGTCTTGCCGCTGAGCTTCTGAAGATCGCAATCCTGCTGATAGAAAATTCTTGCCATAATTAATTACCTCTTTCTGTTTTATTTTTATTGTTAAATTTTTTACTGTAAACTTTTTTGCTGATTTTTGTAAAGCTCGGTTTCCCGAATGGTGGCGCTTCCTCTTTCAAGGGAAACAATGCCCGTGCGGCAGATTTCCATGATGGTGTAGTCACGCATAAGGTCGATGAAAGCGTCGATTTTATCCGAGCCGCCCGTCATCTGAAAAACAATCGAATCACGGCTGTAGTCAACCGTTTTTGCGCCGAAAGCCGCCGCGGCGTCTCTGACATCGCCTCTCGTTTCAGGCTCGTTCTTGATTTTGATGAGCATAAGCTCGCAGTTGACGGAGTTTTTGCTGTGGATTTCTTTTATTGAGCAGACATCCTGAAGCTTATAGAGCTGATTGATAAGCTGCTGTTTTTCAAGGTCGTCGCCCTCCGAGCTTACCGTGATACGGGAAAATTCGGGGGATTCGGTTTCGCTGACCGTCAGGCAGCTTATGTTAAACCGTCTGCGTCTGAACATGCTTGTTACACGGTTCAGAACGCCGAACTGGTTGCGGACGAGAACCGCTATTGTAAAATTTGCCATGTCAGTCACCCACCTTTACGATAATATCATCCATTGAGCCGCCGGGGGGAAGCATGGGAAGAACAAATTCATCCTTGTCAATCAGGCAGTCAATGAGGTAAGGGCCGTCGGCTGAAAACGCCGTTTCAAAAGCCTTGTCAAGCTCGTCGAGCGTTGAAACTCTTGTTCCGTCCGCTCCGAAAGCCTTTGCAAGAGCAACAAAATCAGTCTTTCTGTCAAGCACGGTGTTGGAATAATGCTTGTCAAAGAACAAAGTCTGCCATTGACGGACCATGCCGAGAACGCCGTTGTTGAGAAGCAGAATAACAAGCGGAAGCTTTTCGGAAACAGCGGTTGCAAGCTCGTTAAGGCACATGCCGAAGCTGCCGTCGCCCGTGACAAGAACCGTTCTCTCGCCCGTGCCGATCTGCGCTCCGATTGCGGCGCCCATTCCGAAGCCCATCGTGCCCAGACCGCCGCTTGAAAGGAATCTGCGGTCATGGCAGAAATTAACCGTCTGAGCAGTCCACATCTGATGCTGGCCGACATCGGTTGCAACGGGAGTGTTTTCGCCGATATGCTTGTTGAGAGTCAGCAGAGCGTTTCTCGGGGTCATGCCGCTGCGGTTATCGAGCGTTTGCTTTTCGTCAATGCGAAGCTGAGCGATTTTCTCCTGCCATTCGGGACGCTCCGCTTTTTTAAGCATCGGAATAAGCTTTTGAAGCGTGAGCCTGATATCGCCTCTGAGAGCGTGGTCGGATCTGACCGTCTTTGAAAGCTCTGCGCCGTCAACATCTATATGAATGATTTTTGCTTTTGTTGCGAATTTGGAAACATTGCCCGTGACACGGTCGTTGAAACGAACGCCGAGCGAAATAATGCAGTCCGCTTTGTGCATTGCCATTGAAGAAGCGTAGTGACCGTGCATACCCTGCATTCCGAGAAATCGGGGGTGGTCGGTCGGAACTCCCGAAATGCCCATGAGAGAGCAGCCGACTGGGGCGTCAATAAGCTCGGCAAGCTGAAGCATTTCATCGGCGGCGCCCGAATTAACAAGACCTCCGCCGAAATAGATGAACGGGCGTTTGCAATTGTTGATGCATTCCGCCGCCTGCTCAATGCGGATTTCCTTTGCGGCAAATCTCTCGTCACGCTCAGCGGGCGGGAGAGGCTCATATTCGCATTTTGCAATCTGAATGTCTTTGGGCACATCGATAAGCACGGGGCCGGGTCTGCCCGAAACGGCAAGGCGGAAAGCCTCTCTGATTGTGTCCGCAAGCTCCTCAACGGAGGCAACAACATAGTTATGTTTGGTTATCGGGAGAGTGATACCGGTAATATCTATCTCCTGAAAGCTGTCCGTTCCTATCTGACGGCTCGGAACATTTCCCGTAATGGCGACCATGGGAACGGAATCAAGATAAGCCGTGGCAATGCCCGTAACAAGATTCGTTGCGCCGGGGCCCGAGGTTGCAATAACAACGCCGACCTTGCCGGTCGCTCTTGCATATCCGTCGGCGGCGTGAGTCGCGCCCTGTTCGTGAGCGGTGAGAACATGTCTCAGCTCATCACGGTATTTATAAAGCGAGTCATAAACGTTGATAATCTGACCGCCGGGATAACCGAAAACGGTGTCGCAGCCCTGATCGATCAGCGTTCTGACAATTATGTCTGCGCCTGACAGTATCATTTCATCATCCTTCCTCTTTCTTCTGAATCACTGTATTATAATTCGGCGATTGTTTCAACCTCAACAAGCACGCCTTTCGGAAGCTCACGCACCGCAACGCATGACCTTGCGGGTTTGCCTGTGAAATATTTACCGTAAACGGCATTGAAAGCCGCAAAATCTTCCATGTTTCTGAGGAAGCAGACGGTTTTGACAACCTTTTCAAGCGACGAGCCTGCCGCTTCAAGCACGGCGGAGAGATTCTTGCAGACCTGCTCGGTCTGTTCCTCAATCGTTACCGCCTCAACCGTTCCCGTTGCGGGATTAATGGGAATCTGACCCGAGGTGAAAACGAGATTTCCCGTGCAGACCGCCTGAGAATAAGGGCCGATTGCGTCGGGAGCCGATTTTGTGAAAACTGTTTTGCTCATAATATATCACCTTTTATCGTATTTTACAATCTTGAATCCTTCGTTGCGCAGAGCGTGCGCAATTTCCTGAACATGCTCATAGTTGCGGGTTTCCATCGAAATGCGAAGATAACAGCCGTTAACGCTCTCAATTTCGCTCGCGTGCTCGTAATGAACATTGGTAACGTTGCCGCCGCAGTCCGCAATAATTCTTGAAACGCTCTTGAGCTGACCGGGCTTGTCGATAAGCTCAATGAGAAGGCTGCTCGATCTGCCCGACTTCATAAGACCTCTTTCAATAACTCTTGAAAGAATCGTAACATCAATGTTGCCGCCCGAAACAAGGCTGACAACTCTTTTATCTTTAATGGGGAATTTGTTGAACATCGCCGCCGCAACGGCAACCGCTCCCGCACCCTCTGCAATCATTTTCTGCTTTTCAATCAGCGCAAGAATCGCTGAAGAAATTTCATCATCGTTTACCAGAGCAATATCGTCAACATATTTTTGCACAAGCTCAAAGGTGTTTTCGCCCGGCTGTTTAACGGCAATACCGTCTGCAATGGTCGAAACAGAGTCAAGACATTCAATATGGCCGCTGTTGACGGAGTTGAACATGCTCGGTGCGCCCGCCGCCTGAACGCCGTAAACCTTGATTGACGGCTTGAGAGCTTTGATTGCGCAGGCAACGCCCGAAATAAGTCCGCCGCCGCCGATGGGAACAATAACAGCGTCAATATCGTCAAGCTCCTGAACTATCTCAAGACCGATTGTGCCCTGACCTGCGATAACATTTTCATCGTCAAAGGGATGAACGAAGGTGTAGCCCTTTTCGTCACGAAGCTCAAGAGCCTTAGCGTAGGCGTCGTCATAACAGCCGTCAACAAGGCAGACCTGAGCGCCGTATCTTTTTGTTGCCTCTATTTTTGAAATCGGAGCGCTGTCGGGCAGGCAGATGACCGACGGAACACCGCTTTTGGTTGCGGCAAGAGCAACGCCCTGAGCATGGTTGCCTGCCGAGCAGGCGATAACGCCGTGAGACTTTTCCTCGTCGGAAAGCAGAGCGATTTTATATCCCGAGCCTCTGAGCTTGAAAGAGCCGGTCCTCTGAAGATTTTCGGGTTTCAGATACAGTCGGCATTCATCGGTTATGCCTTCGGTAGGAACGATTGCGGTCTTTCTTGCAATGTCCTTGAGCACCACCGATGCATGAAATATTTTGTCAATTGTCAGCATTTTAATCTCTCCTTAGGGCAATAATTCAAAAGAGTTTGAGAGAATGCCGTTGTTAAAAAACAAAACACCCGTCTCAAATTTGCTTTGAGACGGGTGTATAAATTACATCCGCGGTACCACTCAAATTGCAGCCGAAGCTGCCACTCTTGGAATCAAACAATTCCTATGCCTTTACGCAGCAATCACGGGAAGCATCTACTCACCTTGCGGCTTTCCGGCTTCCGGCTCGGAAGTGAGAGGTTTCGGAACGCTCATTGCCGATTTACACCGCCCATCGGCTCTCTGAAAATGACTCATTCCAACCGTCTTCGTCATTGCCTTTAATATTTATTTATAGCATTGTATCATGCTATCGGAAGTTTGTCAATGTATTTTTATGTTAATATTTTGCCGATTTTTAAAGCGGTTTTTGTAAAAATTTATCTTTGGCGGTGATTTCGGGGCGGTGATTCTTCACTTGACAAAGCGGATTAAAAATGATATTTTAGATTTCAGTTTAAATATTGAAGCGATAAGGAGCGATAAAAATGATAACAAGAGAAGAAGCCTTTGCGCTTTTGAACGAATTTAACAAAGAGCCGTTTCATCTTCAGCATTCCGAAACCGTTGAGGGCGTTATGCGTTGGTTTGCAAAAGAACTCGGCTACGGCGAAGAAGCGGATTTCTGGGCAACGGTCGGTCTGCTCCATGACCTCGATTTTGAAATGTATCCCGAACAGCATTGCAAAAAATGCGTTGAAATAATGCGTGAAAGAGGGCTTGACGAGCGTCTTATTCATGCCGTTGCAAGCCACGGCTTCGGAATCTGCTCCGATGTTGAGCCGGAGCACATTATGGAAAAGGTTCTCTTTGCAACCGATGAATTGACGGGGCTTATCGGTGCGGCGGCTCTCATGCGCCCGTCAAAGAGCGTTCAGGATATGGAGCTTAAATCTCTCAAAAAGAAATTCAAGGATAAAAAGTTTGCCGCAGGCTGTTCAAGAGATGTTATCCAAAAGGGCGCAGAAATGCTCGGCTGGGAGCTTGACGACCTGCTCGAAAAAACACTTGAAGCGATGAAAAGCTTCTGCGATTAATCAAAAATTAAAGCGGTTTGTACGGATTCCCGTTCAGACCGCTTTTTTATTATTCCTCAACATCAAGAAAATCCGCAATATTGTTTGTATAAACAATGTCAAGGGTTTTAAGAATCTGATTGTAGAGCATGAACGCTCCGTAGCTTTCGTTATCGCTGACATATTTAACCATGTCAACGCTTATGACGCTGCAGCCGTCAAGAACGGAGTTTATGTATTGACCGCTGAAGCCGCTGTCCGCAAGAGCGGAAACATATTCCTCAAATTCCGACTGCGAAACGCCGACAAAGGCGTTTTCAAAGCCGAAATCCCAATTCCAATGAACGGGATGAAAGCTGCCCGAAAAGGTTTCGGTTTCAATATTATCAGAAGCGGTGTATCCGTAATAATAGCCGCCGCTTTTGGTGAAGCCGCTGAATTTCGGAAAATATTCCGTGAGAGCGTCGGGGAAATTATCCGTGCAGTCAAAGAAATCAATCACAAATTTTGTTTCTCCGCCGTCAACATCCTCGGAGCTGACGATTCTGACGAATGTTTTTCCGTTTTGCCAGCTTCCGTTGAAGCCCTCGGAATAATAGGTCGGATTTTTCATTTTTCTCATTCCGCCGATATATCCGTTTTGAGAAAACTGATTTGAAAAGCTGTATATTTCCTGCTCCGGGCAGGTGAAAGTGAGCCTTGTCCAATCCGAGCGATAGCCTTTGCCCGTTTCGTCTGCCGTGCCGCCGGAAACAGAAAAAGCATGAGCTTTTGAGGGAGGCGAAGGAAAATCATCGGGAACCTCGGCAGAGCCCCAATCGCTGATGTAATTAATCGTTTTGGTTTCGGACACGGGAACCGATGTCGTTTCGGAAGCGTCATTTTTGCCCGAGCATGAGCCGAGAAGAAAAACGAAAGCGGAAACAAGTATTACGGAAATTATTTTTTTCAAGAGAAAACCCCCGAGCGGATTGACCGCAACAATATTGAATATATGGATTTATAACGCTATTTTAACATAAAAAGACCTTTTGTTCAATACGCAAATTTGCGGTTTTAGGCGGCGACCGTAAGGAACGGGTCACCCGTCCCGAATAAACCGAGCCGTTATCGCCTTCTCCTTGAGGAGAAGGTGTCACGAAGTGACGGATGAGGTGGCGGAACGCTGAGGACAGCGTTCCCTACAAGAGAATTATGCTGATGTCGGGCATTTCAGACGGGCGAACACAGTTCGCCCCTACCGTGTTGCCAATGGTTTATGCGGTTTTCACGGACAGCCGTTTCGATTCATTGAACTGGAATTTGACGGT
>JBJEQC010000031.1:0-6885 GCA_051881555.1 Acutalibacteraceae bacterium | reverse complement strand
GAAAGGAACTGAACCAATGGAAAAACAAAGCAAACTTAACCAAAGCAAATTTCTCCACAAGCTGTTCGGAACAACGCCGAACAAGGGCGTTCAGCCGAAAGAGGCAATCGCTTACAGCGTAGCCGGCTTCGGTCAGAATTTCATCTGCACGATTATCGGCTCTTATCTGACGATTTTCCTCACCGATGCGCTTCTTTTCGGCGCTGACGGTGTCACTGTCGGAGCGCTCAGCGGTTCGATGGCTGTTGCTTATCTTATGCTCGGCACAAGAATTTTTGACGCTTTCAACGACCCCATCATGGGAAGCATCGTTGACAAGACCCGTACAAAGTGGGGCAAATGCCGCCCTTATCTTAAATGGATGGCTTTCCCGATTGCATTTATGACCATCGCCTGCTTCCTTCCGGTTTATAATTCAAAGGCGACCTCAACCTTCGTTATCATCTCTGTCATTTATGTTATCTGGAGCATGGTTTATACCGTTGCTGATGTTCCTTATTGGGGACTTTCCACCTGCATGACCAACGATACCGTTGTCAGAGGAAACATTCTGACGGTCACAAGACTTGTCTGCACTCTCGGCGCAGGCATCGTTACCGTTTTTGTTCCCGTTATCACAAACGGCGTTACCGCAAAATTCAAGTATACAGAGGCTGATCTTTCTCAGATTATTACCGACAAGGCCGATGCAATCGCAAAGCTTGTTGCTTCCAAGGGAATGACGGTCAATGAAGCCGCCGAATCCTTTATCGGAACGGTTAAGAAAGGCATGGAAATTGCCAATGCGGATACGCTGAAAATGACATATTTCATCTGCGCCGTTGTTCTTGTTGTTGCGGCTATTCCGATGTTTATCTACGGCTTCAAAAACACCAAGGAACGCTTCACCGCAACTGACAATCCTCCCTCATTCGGCCACAACCTGAAGCTTCTCTTTAAGAATAAACAGCTTCTTCTCATCGTGCTTTCCGGAATTCTCGGCGGCGCAAGAATGGTTTATACATACACGGGCGGTCTTTATTTCGCAAAGTATGTTCTTCAGAATGAGGGCTTCTACAGCCTTATAACTCTCCTTGTTGTTCCGGGCGGACTTGTCGCTTCAATCCTTGTTCCGTGGATGTCAAAGAAATTCACGAAAAAATGGACATATATTGCCGTTCACCTTTTCGGCGGCGTTGTTATGGCGGTTATGTATTTTGTCGGCTATGACGCACCGTGGAAGCTTGTTGTTGCGGCAATCGGTCTTGTTCTTCTCGGCATTCCTCAGGGCGTTAACAATATTATTACATACGCTATGATCGGCGACACGGTTGATTACCTCGAGTGGAAAACAGGCGAAAGAGGCGAGGGAATCTGCTTCGCAATGCAGACCCTTATCAACAAAATCGGCATGGCTGTCGGCGCTTTTATCGGCGTTATATCGTTCTCGGCGGCGGGCATAAATTCCGAAACCGGTTTTATCTCCCCGGAGGGAGCAAACACACTTTGGAACATGCTCATTCTTTCGGGCGTTATCAGCATGTTTGCCTGCGCCGTTCCCATGTTCTTCTATAAGATAACCGAGAAGAAGCAGGCGGAAATGGTTGCTGAGATTGAAGAAAGAAAAGCTGAAAAGGTTACAAAATAAAAAACAGGTGAAACAATGAAAAACAGGCAGGCTGTCTATCAGATTATCTCGGTTTTTGTCTCGGCGCTGATAATTCTTGCAGGATATCTGTTGGTTGTCGGCGGCGGAACGATTTTCAAAGGCTCGATGGAGGGCGAAACAATTAAATGCAAGGTGATTCGGGTCACCGAGGTTGAAAAGGGCAATGTCAGCGGCGAAAATGAGTTTCTGACCGTTCATTTCAAGGCGCAGGCTCTTAACACCTCTTTGAGAGGTAAAACGATTGAAGTTATTCAGGAGATTGATAAATCTTATGCCTTCAGCCCCCGTCAGGTTGAGCAGGGAGATAAAATTCTCGTTGAGGGATACACGCAGAACGGAACGCTGCATTATTATTTCGGCGATTTCGTCAGGATAACTCCGCTTCTTTGGCTGCTTGTCATTTTCTGCCTGCTTGTGATATTATTTTCAAGAATGCAGGGCGTCAAAACCGTAATTTCGCTTCTTTACACCTGCCTTGCGGTTTTTGTTGTGCTTATCCCTGCAATTCTTAACGGCAGGAACATCTATTTCTGGGCGATTGCCGTTTGCGTTTTCATAACTGCAATGACGCTGAGCATAATCAGCGGCTTTAATGTTAAGGCTCTTTGCGCCTTTATCGGCTGCGTGAGCGGCGTTATCTGCTCGGGATTAATCGTTCTGATAATGGATAAATTCCTTAACATGACGGGCTTGCTGGAGGAGGAGTCAATCTATCTTTTCCAGCTTTATCCCGACAATCCGATTAATCTTAAAGCAATTGTATTTGCAATGATAATAGTCGGCGCAGTCGGTGCGGTCATGGATGTTTCGATGTCAATTTCATCATCGCTCTATGAGCTGAGAATTAAATCTCCCGACATCAAGCCCGCAGAGCTTATGAAATCGGGCTTCACAATCGGCAGAGATATGATGGGAACGATGGCGAATACGCTCGTGCTCGCCTATATCGGCAGTTCGCTGACCTGCGTTCTTCTGCTTGTTGCTTATAACGCAAATATCGAGCAGGTTGTCAATAAAGAGCTTATCGTTGCGGAAATATTGCAGGCTTTGGCGGGCAGTATGGGTATGCTTCTGACCCTGCCGCTGACAAGCGCAGTCTGCGCCGCAGTTTATTACGGAAAATTCAAGGAGGGGACTCAGAATGCCTCTTGTTAACATGAAACCGCTTTTGGAAAAGGCAAAAAAAGATGGCTATGCCGTCGGCAGCTTCAGCGTTGCCAATATGGAAATGGTTCTCGGCGTTCTCAAAGCGGTTGAAGAAACAAAAAGCCCCGCAATCATTCAGATTGCCGAGGTAAGGCTGAAGCATTCGCCGCTGGAGCTTATAGGCCCGCTGATGGTTGCCGCCGCAAAGAACAGCCCGATGCCGGTTGCCGTGCATTTTGACCACGGCAAAACCACGGAAAAAATAAAGCAGGCGCTTGACATCGGATTCACGAGCGTTATGTTTGACGGCTCTCATCTTCCGTTTGAAGAAAATTCAGCCGTTACCGCTTCGGTTAAACAGCTTGCCGCCGAGTACGGAGCGGACTGCGAGGGCGAAATAGGATGCGTCGGCGGAAGCGAGGACGGCAGCGAAGACATTGCAATTAACTGCACCTCGCCCAAACAGGCGCTTGAATTCAGCGAAAAAACAGGCGTTGACGCTCTTGCCGTTGCAATCGGCAATGCCCACGGAAATTATAAGCAGGCACCCAAGCTTCGCTTTGATATTCTTGAAGAAACGGCGGCTTTGGTCAAAGCTCCGCTCGTTCTCCACGGCGGAACGGGAATCCTCCCCGATGATTTCAGAAAATGCATAAAGCTCGGAATCAGCAAGATTAATATTGCAACCGCAACCTTTGACAGCGTTGAGCAGAGCGCAAGAGCGGCTTATGACGCTCAGAAAATAAAAGGGTATTATGATTTGCAGACCGCCGAGGTTGAGGGCGCATACAGAAATGCACTCAGACATATTGAAATATTCGGCTGTGCCGGAAAAGCATGAAAGGAAGAAACAAAATGAGTTATATTGAATTTGACAAAACCAAGCCTTTGGATGTTATCCCCATCGGCAGAATCGCAATCGATTTTAACCCCACCGATATGAATATGCCGCTTTCTCAGAGCAGTAATTTCAATAAATATGTCGGCGGTTCGCCCGCAAATATCGCAGTCGGTCTTGCAAGGCTCGGCGCAAAGTGCGGCTTCATTGCAAGGGTATCCGACGATCAGTTCGGCGATTATGTTGAGAATTATTTCAAGGCTGACGGCATTGATGTTTCTCATGTTTTCAGATGCGAAAACGGCGAAAAGCTCGGTCTGACCTTCACCGAAATTCTCAGCCCCACTCAGAGCAGTATTCTCATGTACCGTGACGGCGTTGCGGATTTGCAGGTCTGCGTTGACGATGTTGACGAGGAATACATAAAGACCGCAAAGGCTGTCGTTATTTCCGGCACGGCTCTCTGCACAAGCCCTTCAAGGGAAGCGGCGCTCAAAACTCTTTTCCTTGCAAAGAAAAACGGCGTTGTCGTTATTTTTGATATCGATTACAGAAGCTACACTTGGAAGAACAAGGATGAAATTTCGATTTATTATTCAATCGCCGCCAAAAACAGCGATATTATCCTCGGCTCAAGAGAGGAGTTTGACCTCACGGAAGCTATTGAGGGAGTTTGCGCCGACGATGAAGAATCCGCAAAGCGTTGGTTCTCTTACGGCAATAAGATTGTAATTATCAAGCACGGCAAGGAAGGCTCCGTTGCTTACCTGAACGACGGCTCGGCATACAAGGTTAAGCCGTTCCCCGTTAAGATGCTCAAAGGTTTCGGCGGCGGCGACGGCTACGCATCGGCGTTCATTTATTCTCTTCTGAACGGCAAGAGCGTTCCCGATGCGCTTGAATTTGCAACTGCTTCGGCTTCAATGCTTGTTTCGGCTCACAGCTGTTCCGCAGCAATGCCCTCGGCTCAGGCTGTTCAGGAGTTCATCGACAAAACCAAGCCGACCTCGGGCGAGGTTATCGAAAAAATCAAATAAATCCGATTAAGGCGGTGGGAGTTGAACACAATATGCCGAAAATTTGATATTACGGCGTATTTTCACTTTTTCACCGTTGTCGGGCGTCAAATAGGGCAGTACCGTGCAATAATTATTGTGCGGTATTGCCTTGACTTTTGCCCCGATTTGGTGTATATTCTCATAGTAACTTCACATTTCCGCTCGTGGCGCAGTTGGATAACGCAGCAGATTCCGATTCTGAAGATCGGGGGTTCGAATCCCTTCGGGCGGGCCAAAATCGATAGGACAGTCGAAGACTGACCTGTCGATTTTTTTGAATGAGAAGGGATTCGAAGGACGAGCGGTACAGAGCAACGCTCCGGTGGAGCGTTGTGACCGCGAGCGACCAAACGCCCGCAGGCGTGCGAATCGAATCCCTTCGAGCGGGCCAAGAAAAGGCACTTCTTAGGAAGTGCTTTTTCAATGAAATTCGTTCCTTGCGGAACAAGAGAAACAGCTGTTTTGCAAATTTGAAAAACGAATTTTTATTACTTAATTACCAATGTTTCGAGGATTTTCAAACAGCCATACTGTGTGAAAATTCTTAATTATAAATTATTCTTTATAAAATAGACAAACATTATTTTTTATGATACAATTATTTAAAGCAAGATTTTGAGGTGCACTATATATGACAATTCTTGATAGTCTTTTTGAAGAAATCGGGAGCTATATTCTTATTGCGTTTGTTGGCTTGGCAGTTATCTTTTTGATAGTTAAGCTACATAAAAGCTATAAAGCAGGAAGAATTATAAACTTCAAAAACAAATCCGAAAATAATAGTATAGATGAAATTAAACTTGATGAAGTGTCAATGCAATTAGATACGGACGAAGCGTGTTATTATGAAAAAAAGCAAAGTCTTATTGATAATGATTATAGGACAATAAAAATTTTTGGAAGCTATGCTACAGAAGAAAAATCTCTCAAATTTCTATGGGAAAACGGTTCAAAAGAGGATTGGGAAAGAGCACTAAACCATTATTACGAAATTTTAAAGGAAGAACAAATTGCAATAGAAAAATATATTGAAAATCTTAATGCAGACGAAATAAAAGCTTTATCAGTTACAGATTTTTATGATTTCTTATACGACAAATATTTTGTATGGAAATACACGCAAAAAAATCGTTTGGCAACAACGAGAAAAGCATTAAAAAAATATGCTGACGAAGATAACTTATCTTTACTTGCCGAAATTCAAAATCAGATATTTACAATGAATCATAACGATATTGAACAATGCTTAGATTTGGCAACCAAGATACACGGACTTGGCGTAGCGGGTGCAAGCGGATTATTAGCGGTGCTTTTTCCTCAAAAATTCGGAACAATAGACCAATTTGTTGCAAAACGACTTAAAGAATTATATATCTCCAAATATTGCAATGAACTGAATAAAATGAATCCCAATTCCTTGAAAAAAAGCGACGGTGTCATTTTGATAGAAATAATGAGAGAAAAAGCTGATGAATTAAATCATAAATTCAATACAGATTTTTGGACACCAAGAAAAATAGATATGATTCTTTGGTCTATTGAAAGATAACATACCTACAAAAACATAAGACTATTTAGAAAAAAGAGCAGAGGGCGAGAAGAAATTACCGCATAGTAAATTCCCCTTCGGGCGGGAACAATAAAATTCGTTCCTTTCGGAACGAGTGAAATAGCTTTGCTGTGAAATATTTGCTTCGCAAATGTGAAATATGTCTGCGGCATATGAGAGAATGAATTGCATTTCACTTTTCAGCGGAACGAACTGTGTGTTCGTGAATTCTGATTATTCAGCAACCTTATCAATCCTCAGCCCTACGGGCAGCGATCTGCCTCCCTCTTGAGGGAGGTGGCACGGCGTAAGCCGTGACGGAGGGAGTTGCTAAATGAGCCTATGCAGTAGGTTACTGCTTCGTTGAACTCCTTTGAAAAGAAGGTGGCATTTGCAAAGCAAATGACGGATGATTGATTAATTGACGGATAAACGATATTATCCCCAAAAGCACAAAATTCAGTAGGGAACGCCGTCCCCGGCGTTCCGGGAAAACAAAAAATAACGGCTCAATTCTTATGTGGGACGGGTGACCCGTCCCCTACGGTTGCCGCCTGAAAACGAACAAATTCACGAAAAATCCGTAGGGTTCGGCGTCCCGACGAACCGATTCGCCGCAGGCGAATAATTTGTTAAATATTTCTAT
>JBJEQC010000030.1:0-6892 GCA_051881555.1 Acutalibacteraceae bacterium | reverse complement strand
CCGTAACCGCCTTGCTGACCGTCAGCTCCGTTCCGTTCGGGATTTTTGCAACAACAGAGGAATTCGGGTCTGCGGCAGACCTCAGATTCAGCACGCTGCCCGAGGTTTTGACCATATAAACGCCTCTTTCGATTGCGGGCGTTCCGCTGTAATCGGGCGAATCGGAGGTCAAAGCTGTCGTTTCGGCGGCAACAAACTGCTTGTCAACGGTTATCAGCCCCCATGCGCCGCCTTTTGAAGCTATGTAAACTCCGTTATTCCCCTGAAGAATAATATCAAATGAAAAATCAACAACGCTTTCGCCGTTTTCATTTATAATTCCGAATTTTCCGTCTTTGCAGACGGGAGCAAGCCCGTTTCTGAAGCTGAAAGCGCAGTCTTTTCCCATGGCGTCGGCGGCAGAGCATGAATCAAGCTCAAACGGAACGGTGATAACGCCGTTTGAATTAATGTATCCCCATTTTCCGCCCGATTTAACCGCCGCAATTCCGTCTGAAAAATCCATGGCGTTTTCATAAAGCAGAGCAATGTCCAATTGAAGATTCTGATTGATATAACCGTATTTTGCGCCGTCAGTCAGCGAAGTTGCAACGGGATATAAGCCGGGCTCAAGCGCAAGCTCGCTCGCCTTGACCTCGCCCGCATAGCCCTTTTCATCGGTCCATGCAAGGTGCTTGCCGACCTCGCTCCAGCAGGGGATAAGCTCCGGCTCGGTTAAGCCGTGATACTGCCTTGATGTGACCGTTCCGCTCTCGGTGTCAACAAGCAGAAGATATTCCGAACGGGGGCTTTCGCATATGTAGCGGTAATTTCTCCAGACATCGCTGCAAACCGAAAAGCTGTTATGCTCCGCTTTTTCGGTAATCTTTCCGTCAAGGGTCATAAGCCCCTGCTTTCCGCTTGCGGAATCGGTAAAAATCGCAAATTTCTCGTTAAGACATTTAACCTGCGACACGCTTTCAAAGCCTTCAGACGAAAATGAATAGCCCTTCTCAGTCTGATTCTCCTTGGATTTTCCCGAAAAATGCTTGAAAGCAAGCGTTCCTGCGGCAACCGCAGCGGCAGTCAGAATTATGCAGACAACTGCAATAAGCCCCGTCATGTTGCTTTTTCCTTTTTTAAATTCAATATTTTTCAAAACAGCCGTCTCCCCTCGTTTTTAATTGAACGCTCCTTTATATGCTAACTATAACATAAATATCTGAAATGGGCAATTACAAAAGAGTAACAATACGGTAAAAAAACTATTAATACTCAAAAGTGTTAAAAAAATGCAAATTTTTATTCAAAAAAACTCGAAAAAGTATTTATTTGTGATTAAATTGCTGTTATAATAAGCTTAATTATGTCATGAACATATTATTCGAGGTGAAAACACATGGAGAAATATCTCATTAACCCCAATCAGAAGATTTCACGCATCAGCAAGGATATTTACGGTCATTTTTCCGAGCATCTCGGCAGATGTATTTATGAGGGTCTGTTCGTCGGCGAGGATTCCCCGATTCCGAATGTCAACGGAATGCGCTGTGATGTTGTCAATGCTCTCAAAGAAATGGGCATTCCCGTTC
This sequence comes from Acutalibacteraceae bacterium, assembly GCA_051881555.1. Taxonomy (GTDB): domain Bacteria; phylum Bacillota; class Clostridia; order Oscillospirales; family Acutalibacteraceae; genus CAG-177. Next base: position 5,321 of record JBJEQC010000030.1, on the reverse strand, counting down.
TCCGCTGGCCGGGCGGCTGTTTTGCGGACGAGTATCATTGGAAAGACGGCATCGGCCCCAAGGAAAACCGCAAAAAAATGATCAACACCCATTGGGGCGGAGTTGTTGAGGATAACAGCTTCGGCACTCACGAATTCATGGAGCTTTGCTCACAGCTCGGCTGTGACAGCTACATTGCGGGCAATGTCGGCAGCGGAACGGTTCAGGAAATGAGCGAGTGGGTTGAATACATGACCTTCGGCGGTCTTTCACCCATGAGCGAGCTGAGAAAGCAAAACGGCAGAGAGGAGCCGTGGAGGCTGAAATATTTCGGCGTCGGCAATGAAAACTGGGGCTGCGGCGGCAATATGCGCCCCGAATACTACGCCGACACTTTTAAAAGATATGCTACCTATGTCCGCAACTATGATTCAAAAAACAATTGGATTTATAAGGTTGCCTGCGGCCCGAACAGCGAGGACTACCGCTGGACCGAGGAAGTAATGAAAAGGGCTCATTGGAACATGAACGGCCTTGCTCTTCACTACTACACCGTTACGGGCAACTGGGATAAAAAAGGCAGCGCAACCGAATTTACCCGTGAAGAGTATTATAAAACCCTCAGCAAGGCATATAAAATCGACAGAATCATTTCCCGCCACCTTGAAATCATGAACAGATATGACCCCGACCACAGAGTTGACCTCATTGTTGACGAGTGGGGAACCTGGCACGATGTTGAGCCGGGCACGAATCCGGGCTTCCTTTATCAGCAGAATACGATGCGTGACGCCGTTGTTGCCGCTCTCACGCTCAATATTTTCAATAAGCATTCCGACCGAATCAGAATGGCGAACATTGCTCAGACAATCAATGTTCTGCAGTCGGTTGCCCTGACCGACGGCGAGGATATGCTTCTCACCCCGACATATTATGTGTTCAAAATGTATAAGGACCATCAGAACAACACTTTGCTCGGTTCTTACATAACCACCGAAAAGGAAAAATACGACGGCAACGAGCTGCCTCAGCTCATTGAAAGCGCATCGGTTGACGAAAACGGAACCATTTATTCAACCGTTGCCAACACCTCGGCAGACGCAGGCGCAGAAATCAAGTGCCAGATAGCCGACTTTGAGGTCAGCGAAATCAAGGCTGAAATTCTCTGCGGCAAGCCCGAGGATTATAATTCCTTCAGCGAAAAAGAAACCGTTAAATCCGCTGAATTCAAGGATTTCACCGTTTCAAAAGACGGCTTTACAGCCAAGCTCCCGCCCTGCTGTGTTGTTAAATTCATTGTTAAATAATGCAGGAGAGGTTTTGCAAAAGATGCTTTCTTCTTGAAAGCGGAAAAGAAGACACTCTGAAAAGCATTCGGGAGCATATCGAAAAAATCCCCGCAAAAGAAAAATGCGGCGAAGAAAAATATAAATCAAGACTTTCCGTATGCTCCGAATGCGATTATCTTTCGGGGGGAGTTTGCCAGAAATGCGGCTGTTACCCCGAATTCAGGGCAGCTTTTCTGAAACAGAAATGCCCGTATAAAAAGTGGTAAAAAATTTTCTTGTATAGAGAGGGAAAAAAGAATATGTATAACATTTTAATCTGCGACGACGAGGCGGATATCCGCTCTGCGCTCAAAATCTATCTTTCCATGGAGGAATACAGAATTTTTGAAGCCGAAAACGGCTTGCAGGCTCTTGAAATGATTGAAAAGAATGATATTCATCTTCTGCTCATGGATGTTATGATGCCCGTTATGGACGGAATTGAGGCTCTTTCAAAGCTCAGAGAGCAGAACAACAACATTCCCGTTATTCTTCTCACGGCAAAAAGCCAGGATTCCGACAAGGTTAACGGCCTTAACAAGGGTGCAGACGACTACATCACCAAGCCCTTTAACCCCATTGAGGTCATTGCGAGAGTCAAGTCACAGATTCGCCGCTATGTCCGCTTCGGCGGTTCGGACGATTCCGCTTCAAAATCAAATGTTTTAAGAAACGGCGGTCTTGAGCTTGATGACAGCACGAAAACCGTTTTGCGTGACGGCGAACCCATAAATCTCACGCCGACCGAGCTTTTGCTTCTCAAATTCTTCATGGAAAATCTTGATAAGGTGTTTTCTCCCAAAGAAATATACCGCAAGGTGTGGAACGATGACCCGCTCGGCTCTGAGAACACCGTTACCGTTCATATCCGCCACCTGAGAGAAAAAATCGAAATTGACCCCGCAAATCCCGATTATCTCAAGGTTTCATGGGGTCACGGCTACAAAATGGAGAAAAAGCGCAGTCCCGAACCTATCACAAGGAGTGATTCGGAATGAAAACAGGTCAGTTAAGGTCTGAAAATGACCGCACGGCTTCAATAATCATTCTCATCTGCATGTCAATCGTAGCCGTCGGCTGTATTCTCGGCGCTTCATATTTGTTTGAATACAATTTTTATGAAAGCGGCGACGGCGGCAAAACGGCAAAAACCGTTGCCGTTCAGCTCTATTCGCTTGATGACTGCGAGCAGGCGAAGGATTATTATTCCTGCCTGAATGAAAAAGCAGACCAATACCGTCTTGACTATTATGAAAAAAGATTTTCGCCTGACCTGACAAACTTCATTTTTACCATAACCGAGCCTGACGGAACCGTTTGCTTTGACAGCACCGAGGGGAGCGCTCTTTCTTTTGACGCTGTCAAAGCTTCCGCCCAATATGGCGGGACTTCGGATTTTTACACCATTAATGAAAGCGGAGAAATTGAGCCTCTTAAAATCAATTATCTCATTATTCCCGAGAATATGCAATCCGCCAACGATAAATATACCAACGCTTTTCAATGGATACAGATTGCAAATTCCCTGCGGTTTTTTATATTCTTCGTTTTGCTTGCGGCGATACTGATAATCGTCATTCTGCTGTCGATTGTAACCATCAATGCAGGCACGAGAGATGATGAAAGCGGCGAAATTATTCCCGGCTTCGTTGATAAAATTCCGCTCGATGTCTGCACGCTGTTCCTGCTTGTGTTCTTCTGCGTGGCGTGGATGGTCATGGGTCTGACCTCGGCGGCAGATACCGGCATGGTTCTTAACAATGTTGTCATTATGATAACCTGCGTTGCGTTCGTTCTGATTCTCATGACTTATCTGACAACGCTTTCAGTCAGGGTCAAAATGGGAAAATTCTATAAGAACACATTGATTTACAGAGCTTTCCGCAAGCTCAAGCGCAAAACTCCCAGAAAACTCAGACGGGCTTTGGGCGAGCTTTCGGTTTTCAAAAAGCTGATTATCGGCATCACGGCTTTCGTGCTTTTTGAAGCGGCTGTTCTTTTTGTTTTCTCTTATCTCGGAATCCTCAGTCAGAACCCGAATCCGATGAGAATATTCAAGCTGTTCCTCATCATCTGGGCTATGACAAGGCTTGTAATAATTCCGATTTTTGCCATGATAGCAATTAACCTTCACTATGTTAAGGAGGAGGGCGAACGCCTTGCCGAAGGCATTCTCGGAGACGAGATTGCAGACAAGCTTTCAATCTCCGCCATCAGGGCGCACGGCAGAAACCTTGACCAGATAAGAAAAGAAATCAACAAGGCGATGGAGCAGGAGCTTAAAAGCGAGAAGCTCAGAAACGAGCTTATCACCAATGTTTCCCACGATATCAAAACTCCGCTGACCTCAATTAAGAGCTATGTTGATTTTCTCCAGGACGAAAATCTCAGCGAAGATAAACGCCGCGAATATCTTGCAATTGTTGCTAAAAACACTGATAAGCTGGCGGTTCTTGCAAAAAATCTTATTGAGGTTTCTCAGATTACATCGGGCAACATTGAAGTAAATCTTGAAAAAACAAGTCTTAACATAATCATTGAGCAGACTATTGAGGAATTTGCTCTCAGGTTTGAACAGAGCGAGCTTATCCCGAGAGTTATTCTGCCCGAGGACGAGGTTTTTGTCATGGGCGACGGCGAATGGCTCTGGAGAATTTTCTCAAATCTGCTAAACAACGCCTGCAAATACGCCGCAAGAAGCACGGATGTTGAAATATCTGTTGAAAAGAGCGGCGGCAAGGCACATATTCACATTGTCAACATCTCGGGCACGGCCCTGAGCGTTGAGGGCGACGAGCTTCTTGAACGCTTTGTCAGAGGCGACGGCTCGAGGCACACCGAGGGCAACGGTCTCGGTCTTTCAATCGCAAAAAGCCTTACGGAGCTTCAGGGCGGCACACTCGATATATCCGTTAAAGGTGAAAAATTTGCCGCAATTATCAGCTTAAATGCCGTTGAATAAAAATTTCTATTGATTGGATGCTCAGAATGAAAAAAGCTATTATCTCTGCAGTTCTTGCTGCAATGCTCGCCGTATGTTTCTCCTCCTGCAAGTCGAATTCAGACAATGATTTATCTCAGTCCACCACGGCTGCAACCACGCAGGCTACAACCACTACCACCACCGCAGCAGCAACAACGACAACTTCCGCTCCGCTGACAACGCTTGTTTCAACAACCAAAGCTGTTGCAACAACGGTTAAAACGGTCACTACCACCAAAAAAACCGTTACAACAAAGGCTCAGAAAATCACCGCTGCTCCGACCACCGAAAAGGTTACCAAGAAAGTCACCCATCAGTCGGAGACCAACACCTACACCGAAGATCTGAAATACGGAGTTGTCAGAAGCAGAACCGTAACAACATATTATGATGAGCTTCCCGACGGCACAAGAAAAATCATTAATGAAGAATATGACGACAGCTACGCAAGGGTCGGTTATCATGCCGACTATGAGGATTTGCTCCCTGCGGCAAAGCAAAACAGAAAAACCTATGCCGACGAAATTGATGAAATTCTTGACATCATCAACGGCTACAGAGCCGAAAACGGCGCTCCGCCGCTGAAGCTTGATGAAAAGCTGACAGAGGTTGCCTGCGCAAGAGCGGAGGAAATCGCATGGTCAGGCAAGCATTCGCACTACCGCCCGAACGGATTTTTCTTCTCATCAATATTAAAAGAGGCGGGAATCGAGAGCGGTCAAGCAGGCGAAAACATCGGCTGGGGCTATAAAACCGCCGCAGAAGTCTGCAAAGCCTGGAAAGAATCGGAAACTCACTATGAAAACCTGATGAATCCCGACTTTGTAATCATCGGTATCGGCGTTGCTGCCGACCCCAACCCCGAAGCAAATCTCTGCTGGGTTAATTTCTTCCTTGACAAAACATTATAATAATATTATAAGGGCGACCGTGTTGTTGACAGCACGGCCGCCCGTTTTTCGCAAATTGAGGATAGACTCCGCCTATGACCGATTCTAATTGCTCCGCAAAAGCTGATTGTATTTATAGCC
>JBJEQC010000029.1:0-1606 GCA_051881555.1 Acutalibacteraceae bacterium | reverse complement strand
ACGCTTTTCAACGCTCGGTGCTTCCTGCCATTCCGTTGATGATGCAATTGAAGCCGAAAAGCTCGGTTGCACCTATATAACGGCGGGGCATGTTTTCAACACGGATTGCAAAAAGGGTCTGCCCGGCAGGGGAACGGCTTTTCTTAAAAGTGTGTGCGACAGCGTTTCAATTCCCGTTTATGCAATCGGCGGTATCTGCCCGGAGAATATCGCCGAAATCCGAAGTGCGGGAACCGCCGGAGCGTGCGTAATGAGCGGAGCTATGGTATGCGCCGATGTGCGGAAATATCTTAATGAGTTAGGAGAATCAAAATGAAATTCAGTAAGGATATGCTGCTTTTATATGCCGTTACCGACCGCAGTTGGACTCAGAATCAGACATTATATGAGCAGATTGAAGACGCATTAAAAGGCGGCGTAACAATCGTTCAGCTCCGTGAAAAAAATCTTCCCGAGGAAGAATTCATTGCCGAAGCGATCAAAGTAAAAGAGCTTTGCAACAGATACAATGTTCCGCTTATCATAAACGACAATGCCGAAGTTGCGCTGAAAAGCGGCGCAGACGGAGTTCATGTCGGAATTGAGGACACTCCCGTTGCAGAGCTTCGCCAAAAAGTCGGCAAAGATTTTATAATCGGAGCCACGGCAAAGACCGTTGAACAGGCTCGGGCTGCGGAAAAGGCAGGGGCGGATTATCTCGGTGTGGGTGCCGTGTTTCCGTCGCCGACAAAGAAAAACGCAATCAGAATCACCGCAGAGAATCTGAAAGAAATCTGTTCTTCGGTTTCCGTGCCCGCCGTTGCCATAGGCGGCATCAGCCTTGACAATGTTTCTGAAATCAAGGGGTGCGGCATGAGCGGAATTGCGGTTGTTTCGGCAATTTTTGCGTCGGATGATATCCGAAAAGCGGCTTCGGAGCTGAAAGCAAAGGCAAAAGAAGTAACGAGTATATAATAATAATCCCCAACAAGGAGTTTAACATGAAAACAGCATTAACTATTGCAGGCAGCGATTCAAGCGGAGGCGCCGGCATTCAGGCTGATATTAAAACCATGACCGTGAACGGAGTTTTTGCCATGAGCGCAATAACCGCTCTGACAGCTCAGAACACAACGGGAGTATTTGATATTCTTGAAGTTCCGCCGAAATTTCTGGAGGAGCAGATTGATGCGGTCTTTACCGATATTTACCCCGATGCGGTTAAAATCGGCATGGTTTCTTCCGCCGGATTAATCGGTGTGATTGCTGAAAAGCTGAAAGAATATAAAGCCGAAAAGGTTGTAGTTGACCCGGTTATGGTTGCAACCTCGGGGGCAAGGCTTCTGAAAGACGATGCGGTTGATGCGCTGTGTAACCGGCTTTTGCCTTTGGCAGAGCTTGTAACGCCGAATATTCCCGAAGCGGAGATTCTTTCGGGAATAAAAATTAACAGTGGCAAGGATATGGAAAAAGCCGCTGAAAAAATCGGTCAGAAATACGGCTGTTCGGTTCTATGCAAGGGCGGTCACAGCATCAATGACGCCAACGACTATTTATGGTATCGGGGCGGCGGATGTTGGCTTGAGGGCAAAAGAATCAACAATCCCAATACTCACGGCACAGGTTG
>JBJEQC010000028.1:0-1608 GCA_051881555.1 Acutalibacteraceae bacterium | reverse complement strand
TCCTCGTCAAACCAGCGGGTTGTTACAGCCTTGGTTTCGGTGTAGAAGCGGAAGCCGTCTTTGCCAAGGCAATGAAGATCGCCGAAGAATGACTGCTTGTGACCTGTGAACGGGAAAATTCCGACGGGAACGGGAATGCCGACATTGACGCCGACCATGCCGCCGTCTGTTCTCTTTGCAAACTCTCTTGCGTAGTAGCCGCTCTGAGTGAAGATAACGGAACCGTTAGCGAACGGGTTGTTATTCATTATTTTAAGACCTTCTTCAAAGTCCTTGACTCTCTTGATGCAAAGAACGGGTCCGAAAATCTCTCTTGTGCCGACTGTCATATCCTCGGTAACATGGTCAAAGATGGTCGGGCCGACATAGAAGCCGTTTTCATAGCCGGGAACAACGGGGTTTCTGCCGTCGAGAACAAGCTCTGCGCCCTCCTCGATGCCTTTCTCAATCCAATTGAGAATTGACTGCTTGTGAGCGGCTGAAACAACGGGGCCGAGGGTTGACTCCTTGTCATATGCGGGGCCGAGTTTCAGCTCTTTTGCGAATTTAACGAGATAGCCGACAAGCTCATCTGCAATGCTCTCCTGAGCAACGATAACGGGCAGAGCCATGCAGCGTTCGCCTGCACAGCCGAATGAGGAGTTGATGATTCCTCTTGCGCTTCTTTCAAGTGCGGCGTCCTCAAGAACAAGGCCGTGGTTCTTTGCTTCGCAAAGGCACTGAACTCTCTTGCCGTTTGCGGCGGCTCTTGAATAAATGTGGAGGCCGACGCTTGTTGAGCCGACAAAGGTGATGCCCTTAACATCGGGATGATCAAGGAAGATTTCAGCTTCGTTTCTTGAGCAGGTGACTATGTTGATAACGCCGTCGGGCAGACCTGCTTCCTGCCAGAGCTCTGCAAGTCTCATGCAGGTCATCGGGGTCATTGAAGCCGCTTTAAGTACGATTGTGTTGCCGCACGCAATGCACAGGGGAGACATCCAGCCCATGGGAATCATGCCGGGGAAATTGAAGGGAACGATGCCGGCAAAAACGCCGACAGGCTCTCTGTAAAGGGTTGTGTCATAGCCCGATGAGGTGTCACGGGTGCTTTCACCCATAAGAAGCGAGGGAGCTGAGCATGCAAGCTCAACGGGTTCTTTAACCTTGAGAATATCGCCCTTTGCTTCGTTCCAGACCTTGCCGTGCTCGGTAGCGCAGATTTCGGTCAGTTCGTCCATATGGGCTTCAAGAAGCTCACGGAACTTGAAAACAACCTGAACCCTTTTCATAACGGGAACGTTTGACCAGCTCTTGAAAGCCTCTTTTGCGCATGCAACGGCGTGGTTAACTTCTTCTTTTGTGCAGCAGGGGGTCTGAGCGATGACTTCGCCGGTGCTGGGATTATATACATCCATGTATTTTTCACATGATGAATCAAGCCATTTGCCGCCGGCAAAATATTTGAGTTTTTTAACAGCCATATTTTACACTCCTTGGATACTTATTCGATTAATTTTATAACTTTTGTTCGGATATGTCAATAGTTTTCATCTTCCGAGACGCTTAAAATCTGTATGTGCTAAAATGATGTGACCCAAAAAAGAAGAGAAGTAACTTCAAAATATG
>JBJEQC010000027.1:0-6950 GCA_051881555.1 Acutalibacteraceae bacterium | reverse complement strand
CCTCTCACGGGCGTTTCAGCCGCTGTTGCGGGCATGGTCGGAGCTTTTGCTTCAAAGCTTCTTGCAGGTTCGGTTATAACGGAATCCGGGATGCTGTATTCAGGCCCCGGTGATCCGCTCGCAGCTTTTATTGCGGCGTTTTTCGCCATTCAGGCAGGCAGACTTATAAGCGGAAAAACAAAGCTTGACATTCTTTTAACCCCTGCTGTTTCAATTATTGTCGGTTCTGCCGCAGGTCTTCTTATAGGACCTCCCGCTTCAAAAGTAATGACATATCTCGGCGAGGTTATCAGCTGGGGCATGGAGCAGCAGCCGATACTTATGGGAATTGTTGTTTCGGTTGTTATGGGTATCTGCCTTACGCTCCCCATCAGCTCTGCGGCTCTTGCAATCATTCTCGGTCTTTCCGGCATTGCAGGCGGTGCGGCTGTTGTCGGCTGCAGTGCTCAGATGATAGGCTTTGCCGTTGCAAGCTACCGTGAGAATAAGCTTGGCGGTTTGCTTGCTCAGGGTGTAGGAACATCAATGCTTCAGATGCCCAATATAATAAAGCACCCTCAGATATGGATTCCGCCCATTGTTGCGAGCGCAATTCTTGGCCCGATTTCTTCCGCAGTTCTTAAGATGACATGTTACGCTTCAGGTGCAGGCATGGGAACATCGGGTCTTGTCGGTCAGTTTATGACTTATGCTTCAATGGTTGAATCGGGAGCAGATCCCAAAATAGTTTTGCTCGAAATGCTTATTATGCATTTCATTGCTCCCGCTCTTATTACCCTTGCTGTTTCTGAGTTCATGCGTAAAAAGAAGTTTATTAAGCTCGGCGACATGGAACTTAAAAACATAAATTAATTAAACGGAGGTCAATTATGGGAAAGAAACTTACTGCAATCATTCTTGCACTTGCTGTTTTGTTTACTGCATTTGCAATACCTGCCTATGCGGCAAAAGATGTTACATCTTCTGCCGAAAGAGGCTTCTACCGCGCTGTTGACAAAGTTATTGATGTTCTTGTCGGCGGCATATCGGCATTGATAAAAGAACCCGACTGGGTTAATAAGAAAGACTTTGTATCTGAGAATTTCTATGAAGGACTTGCTCCCGAGGAATTCAGAGATGAGCCTGCAAACGGTTCCGTTTGGATGATTGGCTATTCAAACGGTTCAATTCAGACGGGCAATGAGCTTGACGGCGAGCATTATGTCGGCGGCAGTCTTTCAATAACCAAAAAGGTTGCAACCGATATAAGAGACGATCAGAAGGTCAGAACCGTTGCTATCTCTGACGGCAGGGGAATAACCATTTTCTCTTCAATCGACTGCTACGGTATTTCTAACCCGGATGTCAGAGGAATCCGTGCACAGTTTGAAGAATACGCAAAGGCTAATAACCTTAACATTACCGCAATCAACATTTCTGCTCTTCATCAGCACAGTTGTGTTGATACCTTCGGTTTAAACGGTGATCTCCTCGGTGCACTTTTCTTCTCTTCTTTCAGAAATATTTTCGGCATGGAGCTTCCCAACGGTCAGAATGAGGAATTCATGGAGAATCTTTATAATGTTACCGTTAATACCATGATTGAAGCCGTTAACGACATGCAGCCCGGTAAGCTCTATTTCGGAACAGCAGATGCAGAAGAATATATCAGAGATAAGCGTGATCCTCAGGTTTTCGATGAAAACCTCAACAGACTTCGTTTCGTTCCCGATGCTGAGGGCGAAAAAGAGACATGGATAGTTAACGGAAATATTCATTGCGTAGGCAACGGAGCTGCAGGAACTCTCATTACGGGCGACTATCCTTACTACATGGAAAAATATATCAATGAAAACGCAAATGCTAACCTTTTCTATATTCTCGGAGCCGAGCTTGCATTGACTTCTCAGGGTGATTCAGTTGAGAAAGATCCTCAGCTTGTTGAGGAATACGGCGACAGATATGCAGGTCTTGTAGCATTCGGCACAACCCTCGGAAAGCTTCTTTGCTCAATTGATAACGATGAACCCGTTGAACCTGTTTTCAACATCAGAATGGAAGAAATATTTGTTCCCGTTGAGAACAATATTCTTAAACTTGCCGCAAAGGGCGGTTTGCTGACAAATCAGATTGTCAAAACAGGTTTCGGCAAATATGAGGTTCATTCCGAAATCGGTTATGCCGAGTTTGGTAAAAATATTTCCGTAGCAATAATTCCCGGTGAAATTGCTCCCGAAATCGTATTTGGCGGAACAGTCGGCGCAGCTGAATCCTGGGACGGCACTGAATGGAATTATCCTTCATTCAGCGAAGTTGCAGGAGACAGAAAGCTTATTGTATTCGGTATCACCAACGACCAGATCGGTTATCTTCTTCCCGATAATGAATGGCATTCTTATCTGACTGAAAACGAAGAAATCGTTTCAATCGGTCAGGACGCAGGCGCATGCGTTACCGAAGCATATCTTTCACTTTATAATAAAGTAAGATAATTTAATATTTTATCCGCTTAAAGCCCTGCATATATTGCGGGGCTTATGGCGGAATTAATGTGTTTTAATGAATAAAATCAAAAATTATAAGCATACAATGGCGGCAAGCTTTATCGGCTACATTACTCAAGCTATTGTCAATAATTTTGCACCGTTGCTTTTTGTTACATTTCAGAAATCATTTGATATCTCTCTTTCAAAAATCAGCGCACTTGTAACGGTAAATTTTTGCTTACAGCTTTTAGTTGATTTTATAGCTGCAAAGTTTGTTGATAAAATCGGCTACAGAGTCAGCATTGTTTCCGCTCATATCTTTGCCGGAGCGGGGCTTGCTTTGATGGGCATTTTGCCTTTTAAGCTTTCAAACCCTTATTTGGGACTTATTATTGCAATTGCCTGCTACGCTATCGGCGGAGGACTTATTGAAGTTCTTATCAGTCCGATAGTTGAAGCCTGCCCGAACGATAAAAAATCTGCGGCAATGAGCCTGCTGCATTCTTTCTATTGCTGGGGTCATGTTTCCGTAATTTTGTTTTCAACATTATTTTTTGTAACGGTCGGTATTGAAAAATGGCAGCTTCTTGCCGTTATTTGGTCAATTATTCCTTTTGCAAATGCGATTTATTTCTGCTTTGTGCCTATAAATACTTTGGTTGAAGCGGAAAACGCAGTTCCGATTAAAAAACTGTTTAAATCAAAGCTTTTTTGGATTTTTATTCTTTTAATGCTATGTGCGGGCGCTTCGGAGCAGGGGATGAGCCAATGGTCATCGGCGTTTGCAGAAATCGGATTAAATGTTTCAAAAACAATCGGAGATCTTCTCGGCCCTTGTATGTTCGCTGTGATGATGGGAATTTCAAGGGTATTTTATGCGGCGATGAGTACCAAGCTTAATTTGACGAAATTTATTTCCGTCAGCTGTATTTTCTGCATAATAAGCTATCTTGTCGCATCTTTTTCGCCTATTCCCGTTCTTTCTCTGATTGGTTGCGGTTTATGCGGGCTTTCAGTCGGTATACTATGGCCGGGTGTTTTCAGCCTTGCGGCGGAAAAAGCGTCTTCGGGCGGAACTGCAATGTATGCGTTTCTTGCCCTTGCGGGTGACCTCGGCTGTTCATCGGGTCCGACTCTTGTCGGCACGGTATCGGGTGCTTTTGACGATAATCTGAAAATCGGATTTCTTGCAGCTCTGATTTTTCCGATTACTTTGATTATCGGAATATTCTTACTTAAGAAATCCAAAAATACGTTGAAAATTTAATAATTATTCAACATTAAATATGAAAAAATTTAAGGAAAACAGGTTAGAATTTACTTAAGGCGGTGATCGTTTGGGCAAGAAAACGACAATTAAATATGCGCTCAAAGAAACCGATTTTTTGCTTTATATAACCTGTATTCTTTTATCGGCATTTGGAGCACTGATGGTTTACAGTGCAACAAGAAACGATGCCATTAAAGCGGGCGATCTGCTCAGCCGTGAATGTCTGATTATGATATTGGCGGCAGGTTTAGGAATACTTCTGTGTTTTGCAATTTCATTTCTTGATTATGATGCTATAGTCAGGCTTTGGCCTTTGGTCGGCGGAATATGTTTGCTCTTGATTTTTTCGCTGTTTATTTGGGGCGACGGTCCTGCAGACCGTCCCGATGCAAGATGCTGGCTTCCGATAATCAAAACCGACAGCTTTTCCGTTAACTTCCAGCCGTCGGAGCTTGCAAAAATCGGATTTCTGATTACTTTTACAGCCCATATCGAAGCTGTAAAAGACAATATCAACAGCGTTAAGAATATTCTCCTTTTGACTCTGCATGCTTTAATTCCCATAGCTTTGATTATAATAACCGATGACCTTGGTTCGGCTATTATATTTGCTTTCATCTTTGTCGGTATGATGTTTGTTGCGGGCGTAAAGCTAAGATATTTTGCAGTTGCTATCGGAATGGTTATCGCAATGGCTCCCGTTATATGGGTAAAATTCCTTGCAACATTCCATAAACGCAGAATACTTGCGATTTATTATCCGTCCGCATTGAGCGAAGAAGTGTATAAAAATGTTGTATATCAACAGCAAAGAGGGCTCAACGCCATCGGTTCTGGTCAGCTTCTCGGCGACGGTTTGTTCAAAGGAACTTACACTCAATCCGCAAAAGGTATTCCCGTTAATGAAAGCGACATGGTTTTCACGGTTGTCGGCGAAGAGCTCGGATTTATCGGATGCTTTGTGCTGTTGCTTGTTCTTGCGTTCGTTATTATCCGTATTGTATCGGTAGGGAAAAAATCGAGGAACCTGACGGGAAGCCTGCTTTGCTACGGAACCGCTTTTATGATCGGCGCACAGGTTATTATCAATATCGGCATGTGCCTGATGATTTTCCCGAGCATCGGTATTACTCTGCCGTTCATCAGCGCAGGCGGTTCATCAAATCTTTGTATTTATTTTGCAATAGGTCTTGTGATGAGCGTTTACCGATTCAATCAGAACCGTGAGCCTGTCAATTTCAGATTGACTCACATCAGCACCCCATTTGCAGAAACTTAAAAATTATTAAAGCCGATTCCTTAAGCAGTTTTGCTTCCGGATCGGCTTTTTCCGATGTTTAATCAATATCTTGACATAATATAGCTTTATTTTCTTGACAAATCACCAAATATAGTATAAAATCTATCGTGTATAATTATAAAATACATCTTTGATTGGAGTGGAATTATAAGTGAGCGAGAATATTGTTCAATATGTAGTTGCCGCAAGCGGCGGTGACACCGATGCAATGGCAAAGCTCTACTCAAAAACTTTAAAAGCATCATATTATCTTGCTTCTGCACTTTGTGCCGATGACCGTGCAGTTGAAATTACAAAGGAAGCATATGCAAAAGCTTTTTGTTCAATCGATAAGCTCAAAAAGCCCGAAGCTTTTGAAATCTGGATGAAGCAGAATGTTGCTTCGGTATATAAAGAGAAACAAAAATTTGTATTTACCGATGCAGAGGCAGGCTCTGAAGAAAATTCATCGGAATTTTTGCCTGAAAGCGCATTTCAAGATTCCGAACTCAGTGAAAAGGTTCTGAATGCCGTTTCATCCCTCAAGCCGGAGCTTCGCACTGCCCTTGTTCTTCATTATAACAACGGTATGCCTGTTTCAGCTCTTGCGAAATTCCTCGGAGTATCCGAAAGCACGGCAAATTCACTTCTCGGAAAGGCGAGAGCAGGGGTTCTTGCCGCATCGGGAATTGAAGCTTCTTCTGCTCCTACGGTTTCGGGTTCTCTGCCTGTTTTGACCCGAATCTTCCAGAGAGGCGCTTCGGAAATTGCAATTGAAAATACCGATGTCAGAGACATTTTTATTTATGCAATTGACGCTTTTGAGGCTTCAAAGCCTGTTGCCGTTGAATCCGAACAGAAGCCTGTTGAAGAAGTTCAGCCTGCTCAGGCACAGGAAGAATCCGCAGAACAGGTAACTGCTCCGAGCGCAGAGGATAAAGCCGAAGCCGAGAGACCGGATAATATAATATCATTCAAGCAGAAGATTAATGATATTCTTGACGGAGAGAATATTAAATCATCATCTGATGACTCGGTAGAAGATGCAGAATCCGGTGATGCTGAACCTGATGTTCCCGATATTGATATTTCTTCCGGTGCAAATGATATATCATTCAAAGATTTCGGCGGAATATCACTTAATGATGATAATACCGAGCCGGTAGAACCACAGCCTGCTGAAGCTCCTGCACATGCTCCCAAAAAGCAAATTAAATTAAATCCTAAAATTATCGGAATTGCCTGCGCGGCTCTTTTGGTAATCGTAATAATAATTGTTGCCGTTGCTTCAAGAGGCAAAGACAATAAACCCGATGTTAATCCCGCAGATGCTTCTAACGGCATTACCTCCGTTGAGGACGCAATTGCTCAGGGTTATCTCTGGCAGCCCGGCGGTTTTGCGGAATGCACGGAAATAGTTTATCTTGACGAAAACTGCTGTTATTTCAAATCTGCAACGACGGGAAAATACGGATTGCTTGACTATCAGGGCAATGTTATTCTCCAACCGAATTATGACGGATTTGAGCGTTGCAGCAGCGGCAGAGATTATTCGGGCCGTAACAGCTACCACAGCCTTGTTAAAATAGGCAATGAAACCTTTGAATTTCTTATCACAAACGGCATGGCTGTTGTATCTGAAACTCCTCATGCTTCTCATTCTGTTGAAACAGAAAAGCTTGAGGGCACATCCTATGACGAGCGTGACCGTTATTTTGAGGGGTATGCCGCCGCAAGAAAGAACGATAAATGGGGCTATGTCAGCGAGGATAAGGATAAGAAGGTTATTCCTTATGAATACGAAGCCGTTAATGACCTTTCGGCAAACGAAGCTTCATATACCGATTACTGCCGTGGAGTAACAGGCGGACTTATTGCCGTTAAGAAAGACGGCAAGATGGGTATTATCAATCTTGAGAATGATATTGTTGTTCCG
>JBJEQC010000026.1:1332-6989 GCA_051881555.1 Acutalibacteraceae bacterium | reverse complement strand
TTGCCGATTTTGCCGAGCATTTCGTTGATTTCGGGGCCGCCGCCGTGAACGAGAACAACCTTTATGCCGATAAGAGAGAGCAGGGCGATATCGCCCATGACGGCGTTTTTGATATCCTCGTTTATCATGGCGTTGCCGCCGTATTTGATAACGATAATCTTGTTTGAGTATTTCTGAATATAAGGCAGGGCTTCAACGAGCACACGGCCTCTCATTGTGTTTGAAATGTCCATTTTAATTCTCCTCAGGTTCTGTAGTCGCCGTTTATTTTAACATAATCATAAGTCAGGTCGCAGCCCCAAGCGGTTGCGCTTTCGTTGCCGCTGTTGAGATTGATAAGCACCTGAATTTCTTTTTCGATAAGTATTTCTTTTGCCTTTTCTTCGGAAAAATCAACGCCCGCTCCGTTTTTGCAGACCTCGATTTCACCCGATGCCGATTTGAACGAAACATCGATTTTTTCAACATCAACCGCCGCTCCGCTGTAGCCTATGGCGCAGAGAACTCTGCCCCAGTTGGCGTCTGCGCCGAACATTGCCGCCTTGAAAAGTGAGGAGCAGATAACTGATTTTGAAACCGTTACGGCGGTCTGCTTTGAATCTGCACCGCCGACAATGCATTCAAGCAGCTTGGTTGCGCCCTCGCCGTCGCCCGCAATCATGCGGCAAAGGTGAGTTGTGACGGCGTTCAGAGCCTTGCAAAATTCATCAAAAGCCTCGCCCTCGCAGGTGATTTCTTCGTTGCCCGCAAGACCGTTTGCCATGACGGAAACCATGTCGTTTGTCGAGGTGTCGCCGTCGATGCTGACCATGTTGAACGAGCTTTTAACATCCTCGCTCAGAGCCTTCTGAAGCATTTCGTGGGATATTGCCGTGTCGGTCGTAACGAAAACGAGCATCGTCGCCATGTTGGGATGAATCATGCCCGAGCCTTTGGCAATGCCGCCGATTCTGCATTCCTTTCCGCCGATTTCAAAGGAATATGAAACGCATTTCTGAACGGTATCGGTTGTCATTATCGCCGCCGCTGCATCTGCGCTGTCGGTTTTCAGTTCCTTAACAAGAGCGGGGATTCCGTTTGCAATCGGCTCAATCTCAAGGGGCTGACCGATAACGCCCGTTGAAGCAACGATAACATCGGTCTTGTCAATTCCAAGCTCCTCCGAGAGCAGGGAGCACATCTTTTCGGCAATTTCAACGCCGTTTGCGTTGCAGGTGTTTGCGTTTCCGCTGTTGCAGATTGCCGCCTGAGCATAGCCGTCCGAAACATTCGCCTTTGTGACGGTTATCGGAGCGCCTTTAACAAGATTCGTTGTGTAAACGCAGGCGGCGGCCGCCTTTTTTTCGCTGTAAATCAGCGCAAGGTCTTTTTTTGTTTTATTCTTTCTGATTCCGCAGTGAACGCCGCTTGCCTTGAAGCCCTTTGCGGCGCAAACTCCGCCTTTTATTTCTTTCATTATATTATGTTCCTTTCAAAATGTGAGGTTAAGACCCGTTTTGGGGTCTGCACCCATGAGAATATTCATGCATTCAACCGCCGCACCCGAAGCGCCCTTGCCGAGGTTGTCATATCGGGCAATAAGAAGGATTCGTTCGCTGTTGCCCTTAACGAAAATCTCCATGCAGTCGCTTCCGCTCATTTTTTCGGCGCAGAGCATGGCGTCATCGCCCGTGCTTTCCGTATATTTCACAAAATCCGAATTGTATGTATTTTTATACACTTCGATTATATCATCAATGCTCTTGCCCTCGCAGAGATTCTCGGCAAAAACGGGAACCGTTACCGCCATGCCGCTGTAAAAATCGGCAACGATGGGGCAGAATACGGGAGCTTTCTCAATGCCCGTCACGGCTTTCATTTCCTTCAGGTGCTTATGCTCCTGAGTGAGGCCGTACTGACGGGGAGAATTGAGAAAACCCTCTCTTGCCGTGCCCTCATACTGAGCAATCATTTTCTTGCCGCCGCCGCTGTAGCCCGTTATCGAATGGCAGGTCAGAAGCGAAGAAGCGGGGAGAATGCCGCCCGCAACGAGGGGATAAACAAGAGCGATAAATCCGCTTGCATGACAGCCCGGAACGGCAACACGCTTGGAATTTTTGATTTTTTCAAGATGAGCGGCTGAAAGCTCGGGGAAGCCGTAAGCCCAATCGGGGTTGGTTCGGTGAGCCGTTGAAGCGTCGATGACCTTGACATCGGGGTTGTCGATAAGAGAAACCGCCTCAATTGCCGCCGCATCGGGCAGGCAGAGAAACGCAATGTCGCAGGAGTTGAGAGCCTGCTTTCTTGCGGCGTTGTCCTTTCTCATTTCTTCGCTGAGGGTTATCAGCTCGATATCCTCACGCTGAGAAAGCCTTGAGGATATCCTCAGACCCGTTGTTCCCTCATGGCCGTCTATAAAAATTTTTGTTTTTTTCATAAGTATATACCTCTAACAACGATGTACGCATAATTATACAGACAAATTTGCATAAAGTCAAGAAATATTTGTATATTATTCAAAAATTGGCGAAATTATACAATAAAAGCAAGCTTTGAGCCTGCCTTTGTGCAATATGTACGGCGATACCGCCGTAATTCGATAATTATTTTTTATAAATCAATTTTACTCTTTGCGGAGAAGCTTCTTGCTCGGAATAATTTCATTTTCAAGCGGCTTTCCGTCAAAGAAGCTTTGGAGATTGTCGAGAGTTATTTCGGCGATTCTGCTCAGAGCCTCGTGGGTCAGAAACGCCTGATGGGAGGTTATGAGGACATTCGGCATCATAATCAGGCGGGAGAGAACATCGTTTCGCAGGATGCTTTCGGAAAAATCCTCATAGAAAAATTCGCTTTCTTCCTCATAGACGTCAAGCCCTGCGCCGCCGACCTTGCCGATTTTGATGGCTTCAATCAGAGCCTCGGTGTCAATGAGAGCGCCTCTTGAGGTGTTGAGAATAATGACCTTATCCTTGACGAGCCGCAGAGAATAGCTGTTGATGATATGATAGGTTTCGCTTGTCAGCGGGCAATGGAGAGAAATAACATCGGAGCGTTCAAAAAGTTCCTCAAGCGGAACATATTCAAGCTCTTTATCCGACGGGCGGGGGTCATAGGCGATAACATCCATGCCCATTCCTCTGCATATTTCCGCAAAGGTTCTGCCGATTTTGCCCGTGCCGATAACGCCGAGGGTTTTGCCGTAAAGGTCGAAGCCGACAAAGCCGTTAAGGCTGAAATTTGAGTCTCTTGTTCTGATGTATGCCTTGTGGGTTTTTCTCACAAGGGTGAGAAGCAGGGCAAGAGTATGCTCGGCAACGGCGTGGGGCGAATAATCGGGAACTCTGACAACGGGAATCGAAGCCTCAGCCGCCGCTGAAAGGTCAACATTGTTGTAGCCCGCACAGCGCATGGCGATAATTTCAACGCCGTTTTCTTTCAGCACCGAAACGGTTTCACGGCTGATATCATCATTGACAAAGGCAACAACCGCCTTTGCTCCGCCGCACATAACCGCCGTCTGCGGATTCAGCTTTGATTCAAAATATTCAATTTCGATTCCGTGAGCCTGCTTCATGGAGTCGAAATATATTTTATCGTAAGGTTTGGTGTCAAAAAATGCCGCTTTGCACATAAAATCATCCTTTCGGGAATAATTTTACCCCGAAAGGATGAAATTATTATTTCAGCTTGTGAATAAACAGTCCGCTGAGAAGCTTCGGCTCAAACCAAGTCGATTTCGGCGGCATGATTTTGCCTGCGTCGGCAATATCCATAAGCTCTCTGAGCGTTGTGGGATACATTGAAAATGCAAGGCACATATCCTCGCTTGCTCTGCGTTCAAGCTCGCCGAGACCTCGGATTCCGCCGACAAAATCTATGCGCTTGTCGGTTCTCGGGTCGTCAATGCCGAGAATCGGAGAGATAACATTATTCTGAAGAATTGAAACATCGAGCGATTCAACGGGGTCGCTCTCGTTAAAAGTGCCGCTCTTTGCGGTGAGCTTATACCATTCGCCGCCGAGGAGCATTCCGAAGGTGTGGGCATTTTCGGGCTTATAAGCCGTTTTGCCGACCGGTTCAACGGCGAATTTTTCGCCGATTTTTTCAATAAACTCCCGTTCGCTCATGCCGTTCAGGTCTTTTATGACACGGTTATAATCCATGATTTCAAGCTCGTCGCAGGCAAAGAGAACCGCAAGGAAAAAGTTGAATTCCTCATCGCCCGTGTAGTTCGGGAACTGCTCTCTGCGCTTGAGACCGACCTTGACGGCGGACGCCGCTCTGTGGTGGCCGTCGGCGATATAAAGATAATCAACCGCCGCAAAGAGAGCGGAAAGCCTGCCGACGGTTTCGCCGCAGTCGATAACCCAAACCGTGTTTGCAATGCCGTCATCGGTCACGAAATCATAAACGGGCTCGTGCGAAGCCTGCCAATCCTTAACTATTGCCGAAATTTCGCTTTCGGGGCGGTAGGTGAGAAAAATCGGGCCTGTGTTGGCGTCGCAGTAATCAACATGGTTGATTCTGTCCGCCTCCTTGTCAGCTCTTGTCAGCTCATGCTTTTTGATGATGCCGTTAATATAATCGTCAATCGAAACACAGCCGACAAGGCCCGTCTGGCTTCTGCCGTTCATTATCTGACGGTAAATATAGAAATAATTGTTTTCGTCCTGCTTGCAGATTCCGTCGCTGACAAGCTTATCAAGATTTTCTCTTGCTTTGAGATAAACCTGCTCCGAATAGAGGTCGGTTCCTTTCGGCAAATCTATTTCCGCTTTGTCAACATGAAGAAATGAATATGGGTTGCCCTCAACCGTTTTTGCGGCTTCCTCGCTGTTCATAACATCATAGGGAAGTGCGGCAACCTTTGAAGCATATATCGGGAGCGGGCGAACCGCCTTGAAGGGTCTGAAAACTGCCATCCTTAACATCCTTTCACAAATAAAGATGTATATATATTACAACAATGTTAAAAATTTGTCAATTTATCATTTGAAGGTTGATTTTTATTATGCGCAAATGTATAATGAATCCGTAAACATAAGGAGAAAAGGGAGGAATATCATGTTCTGCTCAAAGTGCGGAACGCAGCTGCCCGAGGGATCGTCGGTCTGCCCGAAGTGTTCCCAGACGGAGACTGCGCCTGCCGAACAAAAAGAAAGCAAAAAAATATTCAATGCTCCGGGCAAGGGAGCCAAAAGCTACGCCGCCATTTTCACGGCTTTGCTCGTTTTCCCCGCAAGCATATGCACGGCTATCGACCTTGTTTTTGACAAATACGATTATTGGTTCGGCTATGTAGTCGGAGCCTTGATTGTAACATGGGTCACTGCGGTTCTGCCCGTTCTCAGAATAACTCCGCCCGCCGTGACGGGAGTTATCTGCTTCGCTTCGATTATTCTTTATGTGGCTTATATTGCGGGCAAGACGGGGCATCTGAACTGGCTTTCAAAATTCCTTTTGCCCATGCTGATACTGACAGCGGCGTTCATTGCAATGGATTCCGCTCTGATAGGCGGCAAGAAGGTTAAAGGCATTCATATCCTCTCTCTTCTGAGCGCAGAGGCGGCGGCTTTCTTCATCTGCCTTGAAGCAACGCTTGACAATTGGGCTGTCGGCTCGGTTGACCTTAAATGGTCGCTCATCATTGCCTGCGGATTTATCTCCGTTATTGCGGT
>JBJEQC010000026.1:0-1232 GCA_051881555.1 Acutalibacteraceae bacterium | reverse complement strand
CCGTTGCTGACATCGACGAGCTTTGCGTTGAACGGGTCAACGAGGTTCAGCGGAAGCCTGAAAACAAGAGTGACATTGTCTTCAAAAACGGTGTCCTCAATGATTCCGCCCGCTTCGGGAACGAGAGAAGAAAGCTTGCCGTAAAAATAATAGTCGCAGGTTACTTTAAGCCTTGCACACAGCGCCCTTGTGACTATTCCGCCCGCCGCAACGGCGATTGAAGCCGAGTGAGAATATGCCCTGACAAGTCCTCCGCCGCCGAGAAGGATTCCGCCGAAATAGCGGGTCACAACCACGGCGCAGTCGGTAACTCCCGTTTTTTCGAGAACATCGAGAACGGGGATTCCCGCCGTGCCCTGCGGCTCGCCGTCGTCCGAATAGCGTTTGATTCCGCCGTCTCTGAGGATGTAAGCATAGACATTGTGGGTTGCGTCCCAATGCTTTTTGCTGACGGCTGAAATGAATTCAAGAGCCTGCTCGGCTGTCGTTACGGGAGCGATATGCCCGATAAAACGGGATTTTTTAACTATGTATTCGTCCTTCGCCGAGGCTCTGACGGTTTTGTATTCGGTCATGCGAAATACCCCCGAAAAAGCAAAGCGGCGCAGAAATTGCGCCGCTCATTTTGCTTATTTGTTGTTAAGATTGAAACGCTTGTTGAAGCGATCAACTCGTCCGCCGGTATCAACGAGCTTCTGTTTACCTGTAAAGAACGGATGGCATTTTGAGCAAATATCAACACGGATATTCTCTTTGGTTGAACCGGTTTCGATAACCTCACCGCATGCGCAGCGAACGGTCGTCTGTTCGTACTTAGGATGGATTCCTTCCTTCATCAATGTCACCTCTTTCGGTATATCCATAAACGTAACGGAGAAATTTTAGCACATAGGCGGCAAAAATGCAAGCCTTTTTCTGAAAATTTTTAATTACATTCAAATATTTATGCTTTTGCCGAGCCTGAAAGAGTAAATCAGAGTCTCTTTAACGGGCAGACCGAGCACTTCCGAGAGACAGCGGCGGTAAACCGAAAGCTGGTCACGGTATCTGTCGGCAAGCTCCTGCGCGGAGTTTGCCCTGTCGGTCTTGAAGTCAACGATAACAAGCTTGCCGTTTTCAACAAAGGCGCAGTCTGCAACGCCCTCGATTATTATAACCTCGCCGTCAGCCTCATTCCCGGGAACCTCGGGGTTCATTTCGCTCAGCGGAATTGAAGAGGTGAAAGCGTATTC
>JBJEQC010000025.1:0-1640 GCA_051881555.1 Acutalibacteraceae bacterium | reverse complement strand
AAAGCTGTCAGAAACCCTTAGAGTATTATGACAATAATATCGGCGGAACTCTTGCTCTTTGCGAGGTTATGAGAGAATTCAACTGTAAAAAAATTGTTTTCAGCTCTTCTGCAACCGTTTACGGTATGAATAATATTTCTCCCTTGAAGGAAAATATGAAAACAGGCGGTACAACCAATCCTTACGGTACCACAAAGTATATGATTGAAATCATTTTGGAGGATTTCCACAAGGCGGACCCCGATTGGGCCGTAACACTTCTCCGTTACTTCAATCCCATCGGCGCTCATAAGAGCGGCAGAATAGGCGAGAACCCCAACGGAATCCCCAATAATCTTATGCCTTATATCACTCAGGTTGCAATCGGCAAGCGCCCGTATTTGAGCGTTTACGGCAACGATTACGATACCCATGACGGTACAGGCGTCAGAGATTATATCCATGTTGTAGATTTGGCGCTCGGTCATGTTAAGGCAGTTGAAAAAATCGTAAAAGATACTCCTGCTGTTAATGTCTATAATTTGGGCACAGGCAAGGGATACAGCGTGCTTGATGTTGTAAATGCCTTTGAGCAGGCATCAGGTCAGCATATTGAGTATAAAATTGTTGAAAGACGCCCCGGCGATATTGCAACCTGTTATTCGGATGCTTCAAAGGCATATAATGAGCTTGGTTGGAAAGCTGAGCGCGGACTCCTTGAAATGTGTGAGGATTCCTGGCGTTGGCAGAGTACTAACCCCAACGGTTTTGAGGAATAATACGAAAGGGTGTTATTTATGAAGAAAAAGGGATTATTTATAGGCATAGGAGCTGTTGTGCTTGTTATAATAATAATTGCGGCAAGTGCAGTTTCAACATACAATAACCTTGTTCCAAAGCAGGAAAAAGTGCAGAATGCCGATGCTCAGATTAAAACATATCTTCAACGCAGAGCAGATTTGATTCCCAATCTTGTCAATACGGTTAAGGGATATGCCGCTCACGAGGAAGATGTATATACGGCGCTTGCCGATGCCCGTGCAAAGCTTAATTCAGCCGCTACACCCGCTGAATATGAAGAGGCAGAGCAGAGCTTCAATTCAGCACTTTCAAGACTTCTCGTAGTGGTAGAAAACTATCCGGAACTCAAAGCAAATGAGAATTTCATTTATCTTCAAGATGAAATTTCAGGGTCCGAAAACAGAATATCAACAGCGCGTACGGATTATAATAATGCTGTCACAGAATATAACCAGGCGATAAGAAAATTCCCCGCAGTAATTTTTGCGGGAATGTTCGGATTTGAAAAGGCAGAATATTTTGAGGCGGCACCTGAATCACAAACCGTTCCGTCAGTAAGTTTTGAATAATGTTAAGAATATGAAAAAGGTTTTTCAAAGCTTCTGCATTTTGATTGTTTTGTGCATTATTATGTCTTGCACAGCCTTTGCAATAGATTTGCCGAAGCCGACAAACGATTTTTTTGTCAATGATTTCGCTGATGTTATTGATGAAGAAACCGAAAACGATATTATGGCTATCGGAGCGAGTTTGTATAAACAGACAACTGCTCAGGTTGTTGTAGTTACGGTGGATTCTCTGGACGGATATGATGTTGATGAATATGCCCTTGAACTGGGAAGAGAGTGGGGCGTAGGAGA
>JBJEQC010000024.1:0-7147 GCA_051881555.1 Acutalibacteraceae bacterium | reverse complement strand
AGCCGCAATCAAGGCGGCAAAAACAGCGGTTTTTTTCATCGGCTCACTCCCGTCAAAACAGATAATCCCTTTGTTATTTCATTATCCATTTTATCATACACCTTTTATGGGCTTTTTTCAACATATTTTATTTATAATGTTCTATTTTTTTGCCTTTTGCCACTTTTTAACAGCACCCTATATATCTGAAATATAATATCACACGCATTCGGGCATTTTTCTCTTTGATTTACGGAAGTATTACTGCAGAGAAGAAACACCCAATGCCCATAATCTGTTGCATTACATATGCGGACCGTTTTGAGGGAGAAGATTTTCTTTTCGTCAAGGCGAAAATCCGCAGGCTTTTGGGGCTTGCGAAAACGGGCTGATAAAGCTATAATATAAAATGACGGAGGTGACCCCCATGAACGAAAGAATATCTTATTTAAGGAAAAAATCAATGAGCCTGCCCTTAACGCCCGGGGTCTATCTCATGAAAAACAAAAAAGGCGAAATAATCTATGTCGGCAAAGCCAAGGCTCTCAAAAACAGAGTCAGCTCATATTTCGGCTCTCAGAACAATCACTCGACAAAGGTTCGCAAAATGGTCGAAAATGTCGAGGATTTTGATTATATCATGTGCGACAGCGAATTTGAGGCTCTCGTTCTCGAATGCTCGCTTATAAAACAGCACAGCCCGAAGTATAATATATTATTGAAAGACGACAAAGGCTATCACTATATAAAGGTTATCAACGGCGAATGGAAAAATTTCTTTGCGGTCAAGCAGAGGCTTGACGACGGGGCGGAATATATCGGCCCTTATACAGGCTCTTACGGCATAACCAACGCCGTTGACGCCGCAAAAAAGATTTTTCTGATTCCGCAATGCACGAAGATTTTTCCCCGTGATTTCGGCAAAAGCCGCCCGTGCCTTAACTATTTCATCGGTCAATGCTCCGCTCCGTGCGCAGGCAAAATATCCCGTGAAGTGCATAACGAAGCGGTTGAACAGGCGATTGATTTTATAATCAACGGCTCGGGCAAGGCGGTTGAACGGCTCACGGAAAAGATGCTTGAAGCCTCGGAAAATCTTGAATTTGAAAAGGCGGCGAAAATAAGAAACAAAATTACGGCAATCAAAAAAGTTACCGAAAAGCAAAAGGTTGTTGCCGCTTCGGTTGAGGAGCAGGATGTTTTTGCAGTTGTCTGCTCGGATTCCAAGGCTTGCCTTTCGGTTATCCGCTTCAGAGATTCAAAGCTTTACGACAGCGAGCATTTTATTTTTGACCTACCCGAGGATTTGCCCGAAGCAAGGCATGAGTTAATCAGAAGCTACTATTCGATGAGGGATTTTGTTCCGAGAAGAATTGCCGTTGACGGCGAGGTGAACGGCAGCGAGCTGCTTTGCGAATGGCTTTCATCTCTTGCGGGGCGCAAGGTCAGCATTGCCGTTCCGCAGAGGGGCGAACAGCATTCTCTCGTTGAGATGTGCCGCTCAAATGCGGCGCAGAAGCTTGCAATTTATCTCGGAAAGGGCGGCAAGGCAACGGCGGCTCTTGACGAGCTCGGCACTCTGCTCGGCCTGAAAGCTCCGCCGGAATTTATTGAATCCTACGATATATCCCACACGGCGGGCAGCGAGAATGTTGCCGGAATGGTTGTTTTCAAGGGCGGAGCGCCTTATAAAAAAGGCTACCGCAGGTTTGCGATAAAGGGCTTCAGCGGTCAGGACGACTATGCGTCAATGGCTGAGGTCATGGAGCGGCGGATTTTAAGATACTTTGAGGAAAAAGACAGCGGCGAGGGCTTCGGCAGACTGCCCGACCTGATTCTCCTTGACGGCGGCAGCGGTCAGGTCAACGCCGTGAAACCCGTTCTTGAAAAATACAATCTTGACATTCCGCTTTTCGGCATGGTCAAGGATTCCCACCACAGAACGAGGGCAATAGCCTGCTCGGGGGACGAGCTTTCTCTGACATCAAAGCGGGCGGCGTTTACGCTCGTTTCAACGATTCAGGAGGAGGTTCACCGCTATTCGGTCGAGTATCACCGCACCCGCAGAAAGAACGCCTCGCTTTCTTCCTCTCTGACTTCAATTGAGGGCATCGGCGAAGCCCGGTGCAAGGCTCTTTTGAAGCATTTCAAAACCGTCAAGGCGGTTTCTCAGGCAAGCGTTGACGAGCTTGCGGCGGTAAAAGGCATGAATATAACTGCCGCAAAGGCGGTTTTTGAGGCTTTTCACGGTCAAAAAAGCTGAAAACAGGGCGAAATTAACAACTTTTTTTCCATTCGTTAACATTTAGTCTTGACATTCAATCGGGATTAGTGCGATAATAAAGTGATAATTCAGAGTTTTTGCTCTGAGGAGGACAAACATGAGAGTAATAACCGGCAAAGCAAGGGGAACGACCTTGAAAACTCTTGAGGGCGACAGCGTCCGTCCGACGACAGACAGAGTTAAAGAGGCAGTTTTCAGCATTATACAGTTTGAAATTGAGGGTCGCCGTGTGCTTGACCTTTTTGCCGGCTCCGGTCAGCTCGGCATTGAAGCTCTGAGCCGTGGAGCAGAGAGCGCAGTTTTCGTTGATGCAGATAAAAACGCCGTTAAGGTTGTTAAAGAGAACCTTGCAAAAACAAAGCTTGAACAGTTCGCATCAGTTGCTCAGACAGATTCGCTTGCCTTTCTCTCAATGACAGACAGGGTCTTTGACATTGCTTTTCTCGACCCGCCTTATAAAACGGGTCTGCTTCAGAAAGCGCTTGCTTCAATCGGCGCTCATATTGCGCAGGGCGGCGTCGTTATCTGCGAGCATCCGACGGATGAAAAGCTTGACGACTGCTTTGACGGCCTCGCAAAGCAAAAGGATTACAGATACGGTAAAACGGAAATAACCGTTTATCGGAAGGAATGATAAAATGAAAACGGCAATCTGCCCCGGAAGCTTCGACCCGGTAACGGTCGGCCATGTAGATATCATTCATCGGGCGGCGAAGCTTTTCGATAAAGTAATTGTGGTTGTTATGATAAATTATCATAAGCCGAACAGCTATTTCACGGCTTCCGAAAGAGTTGAGCTTCTCAAAAGAAGCCTCGGCGATATAAAAAATGTTGAGATAGATATGTATAGCGGTCTGCTTGCCGAATATGCCGACAAAAAAGGGGCATGCGCCGTTGTTAAGGGTCTGAGAGCCGTTTCGGATTTTGAATATGAATTCCAGCAGGCTTTGACAAACAAAAAGCTCAATCCCGAGCTTGAAACCGTTTTCCTGACCGCAAGCGCAGAGAGCATGTATCTTTCATCGAGCGTTGTTAAGCAGGTTTGCGAATTCGGCGGCGACATAAGAGAATTTGTACCCGCAGAGGTATGCGACGATATAATCAGCAGAATTAAAGAAAGGAACAGGTTTTCATAATGAATATTGAAAATTTACTTGACCAGATTGAAGATATCCTGGAGGCGGGTTCAAAGGTTCCCCTCTCATCAAAAATTGCCGTTGACGCAAATGCAATCAAAACCGCCATTGAGGATATCAGACTCAACATGCCTAACGAGATAACTCAGGCAAGAGCCATTGTTGCCGACAGAAATAATATTCTAATCAAGGCAAAGGACGAAGCCGTCAACGCTGTTACGAGCGCTCAGGAAAAGTCAAGAGCACTCACCTCGACAGCCGAGGATAAGGTTCGTTCTCTCATTCTCAAAACCGAGGACTACACAAAGAAGAAAATTGCTGACGCCGAGGCTCAGGCGAAGCAGATAGTCAACACCGCAAACGAGGACGCAAAAATCATCAGAGCCAATGCTCAGCTTGAAGCGGCGGCAATGGTTGACAGCAGTGAAATCGTTATCCAGTCAAAGGCAACCGCCGAATCAATCGCCAAGTCCGCTCAGGCGGAGGCCGCCTCAACAATCGCAGGCGCAAAGGCTCAGGCTGAAAACATTGTCAGTGCCGCAACCGAGCAGGCTGAAAGAACCATTGAAGAAGCAAGAAGCCGTTCTGACGAAGCGATCGAAAAAGCCAACAAGTGGTCGGCAGAGATTAAAATTTCTGCGGCAGACTTTATTGAGGACATAATGAAAACCGCTGACAGCGCAATTTCAACAAGCCTTAATGAAATCCAGACCGCAAGAGCTAACATCAAAACCGTTATCGGCAAAATCGAGCCGGGTTCTCAGACAGAATCGGAATAAAAAACAAACGGGCTGCCGCACTCTTTGTCTGAATGCGGCAGCCCTTAATTTGCAATTTGGTTAAAGTTCGGAATCCTGAGCGATTGAAATATCGTCCTCATAAATTTCTTTCGCCCGTTCCATTATGGAATATTTCCTGATGCTGTTTCTGTAATAATAAATCAGCCGTTTCTCGCTGTCCGAGAGCACAGGATTCTCTTTTTCAGCCATTGAAGTGAGAGCGGCAGGAGCACCCGCCTTAAGCAAAGGAGACGGTGCGGAAGAATCCGAAGATTCATCGGTCTGAGAAAAGAACATGCCGAGAAAATCATCAAGCGGCACACCGTAGAGAACGGAAAGCTTCATTATCGTGTCGATTTCAGGCTTTCTTCCGGTTTCGTATTTTGAATAAGTTGTTCGGTCGATTCCGATATATTCGGCAACCTTTTGCTGAGTCAAGTGCATCGATTTTCTGTATGCTTTCAGAACCGTTCCGAGCTTTTTGGCGTCGATACCCTCAAACACTTTCATCCGTTCGTCCTTCCTCCTTTGTGAAGATATTCTAATTATACAGATTTGTATTTTAAAAATCAGCACATGTGCCAAATCATCACATTTATTTTTATAATGAAAATAATGGCGGTGGTTTTCGGCATTTCGGAAACGGGAATACAATTAAATTACCCTTATCGGAGCAATTTTATGAATAAAGACATCTTCAAAAACACCAAATATTTTATTATCGATATGGACGGCACTTTTTATCTTGACGGCAACATTATCGACGGTTCTGCGGAATTTATCGAAAAAGTCCGTGAAAGCGGGAGAGATTTTTATTTCTTCACGAACAATTCGTCAAATAATGTTGCAGTTTGCAGAGCGAAGCTTGAAAAAATGGGCTTCCCCGTTGACGAAAACCGTGTTATAATCTCGTCACATGTCGCCGCCGCTTATCTCAACAAAAACTATCCCGGCAAAAGGGTCTTTCTGCTCGGCAACGAGAGGCTCACGGGCGACTTTGCCGCCGCGGGAATCAATCTTGTCGGCGAAAACCCCGATATTGTCGTTCTCGGCTTTGACACGACCCTGACTTACCAAAAGATCTGGGACGCCGTCAGATACATCGACGGCGGCGCAATTTATCTCGCAACTCATCCCGACCTCAACTGCCCGACTGCCGACGGCTATATGCCGGACACGGGCTCAATGATAGAAATGTTCGCCGCTTCAACGGGCAAAAGACCGCTTGTGCTCGGCAAGCCCATGACGGCGACGGTTGACTACCTGACCGATATGCTCGGCTGTGAAAGAAGCGAGCTTGCCTTTATCGGCGACCGCCTTGCAACCGACATTGCAATCGGAGTTAACCACAATATCCCCTGCGCACTCGTTTTCAGCGGAGTTACAACCCCCGAGGAATACGAGAAATCCGATATCAAAGCAAGCGTTTGCGTTGAAAATCTTAAAGCACTTGCGGAGTATCTTTAATCCCCTTTTCAATCGGCAGAAAAGCCGTTTGCATAAAGCAAAAATGTCAGTTCGTAACCTTCCTGACAGGCGCCTGCTCGGCGCCAATCAAAACTAAAGGCGCTGCTTGGCAGCAAAAGGAGCATGAAAAATGAAAAACAAGAAAATCACCTATCTCGTTCAAGGGGCGATGATAGCGGCAATCTATGCCGCCGCCACCTATCTCAGCGCAGTTTTCGGAATCGCATACGGCCCGATTCAGTTCCGTTTTTCCGAAGCGCTGACCATTCTTTCCGTCTTTACGCCTGCGGCAGTTCCGGGGCTGACGGTCGGCTGTGTTCTCGGCAATCTGACAAGTCCTTACGGAGTCTGGGACATAGTTTTCGGTTCGCTTGCGACCCTGCTTGCGGCAATAACTGCACGGATGCTCGGAAAAATCCGGATTAAAGGCTTCCCCGTGCTTTCCCTGCTGATGCCCGTTATATTCAACGCCCTGATCGTCGGAGCGGAAATAACATTTATTTTCCCGACGCAGGAAGCGAGCCTTGCGGCGTTCGTCATTGCGGCGCCTGAGGTCGGAGCGGGCGAGCTTGCCGTTTGCCTTGTCGGCGGAATCCCGCTTTATTTCGGAATCAAAAAAACAGGTTTATTTAAGTAAAAAATTTCAGCCGTTCCGTTCGGAGCGGCTGTTTTTGTTTGTATATAATCGGTTTTCCGTATATCATATTATTTATAAACAGAGTTTTCGGTAGTTTTCTCAGACACCATCCCTACATTTTAAACAATGATTTTCATTAATTATATGAATGCCGAGACATTTTTATCGCACTTAACAATAGCTCAAAATATAAAAAAATAAAGCAGCGCCCGATGATGGGTGTTGCTTTTTGATTTAATCCTGATTTTGAGAGGTCGGAATAACGCCGTATTCGGCTTCGTATCTTCTGATATGCTGTTCAAGAATGAACTCTATTTCTTTGTTGGCGGAGCGTTTGTTTATGCTTGCCAAATACTTGATTTTGTCGAGAAGATTTTCAGAAATTCTGAGAGAGAACGGTGGATAATAATTTCCTGACATACTGACACCTCCGATTTATTTGATATCAAAATAATATCATTATGAATGGAAAAGTTGCGAATTCATATTGACATCAAATTGATATCAATATATAATAAAAATGCCCGCAAAGGAGGATAATAACAAGTCCAAAATTCGTTTGGTGCATTTTAAGCCGATACGACTTTGCTTGATTTTGCGGCGATTTTTATTTTTTCGGAGGTGGTTATGTGCAAATTGTCCGAAAATCGTGCAAATTGTAGAAATTGGATTTATTTTAACTTAAAAACAGGTTAACATTAGTTATCTTTAAAACAGGAGGAATTGCAGATGAAAAAAGTATTAAAATGCACATTGGCAATGTTCTTGGCGATAGTAATGGTGCTTGGCGTTTTACCGTTGTCGGGATTAGATAGCTTTAATTTTATAGTTGAAGCAAATGCGGCATTTGAAAACACTTGGACAA
>JBJEQC010000023.1:5906-7156 GCA_051881555.1 Acutalibacteraceae bacterium | reverse complement strand
GCCAGCTCCCTCAGGAGGGAGCCCATACAGTTAGTTTGATTTTCGCCGTGAGCAGGTTGTATATTCGCCTCCCTCTTGAGGGAGGTGGCACGGCGAAGCCGTGACGGAGGGAGTCAAATTCCGGTTTGTCCGTCTGTTCGGTTTCATACTATCACATAACCGTATAAAATACAAGAACAGCCACGGCAGGGCAATCTGCTGTGGCTGTAAATGTCTTATGATGCAACCCTTTGAGCGGGTTCTGTTATTTTAAGCTTTAATTATGCTTCGGGGGAAGCCGCTGTCATAAGTGTTTTGAACTCCTCGCCCGACATCTTTTCGCTGTCGAAGAGAATCTTTGCAACCGCATGGAGTTTATCAATATGCTCCTTGAGGATTGATTCCGTTCTGCTGTAAGCGGTTCTGATGATTTTCTCGATTTCCTCGTCAATCTGAGATGCAACGCTCTCGGAATAGTTGCGGATATGGTTATAATCCTTGCCGAGGAATACCTCGTTATTGTCACTGCCGAAAGCAATGGGGCCGAGCTTTTCGCTCATGCCGTATTTTGTAACCATACTTCTTGCAATTTCGGTTGCTCTCTCGATATCGTTTGATGCTCCCGTTGAAACATCGCCGAGAATCAAGGCTTCGGCAACTCTGCCGCCGAGCAGGCTGACAATATTATCGAGCATTTCATTCTTTGAGGTGTAGCTCTTATCCTCAACGGGTCTGTAGAGCGTGTAGCCGCCCGCCATTCCTCTGGGGATAATTGAAATCTGATGAACGGGGTCGGTGTGTTCAAGATAGAAGCTTGAAACGGCGTGACCCGCTTCGTGATAAGCTGTCAGCTTTTTAGCCTTTTCGTTCATCTTGTGAGATTTCTTTTCAGAACCGACCTGAACCTTGAGCGAAGCCTCGTCAATCTCCTCCATGGTGATTGCCTTCTTACCCCGTCTTGCGGCAAGAAGCGCAGCCTCATTGAGAAGGTTTTCAAGGTCAGCGCCCGTGAATCCGACGGTTGAATGAGCAACGCTGTTAAAATCAACATCGGGGCCTATGGGCTTACCTTTAGCATGAACCTTGAGAATTTCAACTCTGCCCTTGGTGTCGGGATAATTAACCGTTACCTGACGGTCAAATCTGCCGGGTCTGAGCAGAGCAGGGTCAAGGATATCGGGGCGGTTGGTTGCGGCGATAACGATAACGCCTTCATTCGCTCCGAAGCCGTCCATTTCAACAAGCAGCTGATTGAGCGTCTGCTCTCTTTC
>JBJEQC010000023.1:0-5806 GCA_051881555.1 Acutalibacteraceae bacterium | reverse complement strand
TCAAACTTTGCGGGGTCTTTGAGGAACTGAACAATTTCTTCAAGCTCCTCTTTTTCCTCGTCTGCGCCTGCAACATCGTTGAATGTCGTCTTTCTCTTTTCGTCCTTAGCCTGCTTAATTCTCGCTTTGCCGAAGCTGAGGG
The DNA here is from genome assembly GCA_051881555.1 of Acutalibacteraceae bacterium. Lineage (GTDB taxonomy): Bacteria > Bacillota > Clostridia > Oscillospirales > Acutalibacteraceae > CAG-177. The sequence goes on along the minus strand of JBJEQC010000023.1, from coordinate 5,664 downwards.
TTCTGTTGTTTTCGTTTGTCATGGTCTGGTTCATTCTTCTGAACATGAAGAATGTCAGAGCGCCCATAACAATAAGCAGAATAAGGGTCGGCACTATCTGATAAAGCCATTGACCCGTTGAACCTGCAACATAACCGGCTTTAATCGGATTGTCGGGATGTTCTCGGTTATAATTGATAACGCCCTCATGGATATCCTCGATAAACAGGCTGACGCTCGGAACGGAAAACGCCTTTTCCTGATTATCGCCCTCGACCTTATAAACCAGCGCACCGCTGCTCAGATTGAGGTTGTATTCGGTAACCTTGCCTTCATCAAAAAGCGCAACAAGCTGATAATATTCAAGCTTATCCTGCTTCTGAATGCTTGCGTAATAGGTAATTCCGCAAAGAATCATAAGCGGAATCAAAATATAAGACAATACAGTTAAAAGCTTCTTTCTGGCATTGCCCGGATTGTTATTCTTCGTACTCAATTGGAATTATCACTCCTTTTTGTATCTTTCCCTTCGAAGGAAGAATTATTTTTCATATATCTCTCTTTTGAGAACTCCGATAAACGGAAGATTTCTGTATTTTTCATCATAGTCAAGCCCGTAACCGACAACAAATTCATCGGGAACTTCTGCTCCGGAATAATCGGCAAAGATGTCATCAACCGCTCTGCGTTCGGGCTTGTCGAGCAATGTGCAGATTTTTATGCTCTTGGGATTTCTGCTGAGCAATATTTTCTTCAGATAGCTGAGAGTTTTGCCCGAGTCAAGAATATCCTCAACGATAAGAACATCATAGCCCTGCAAGTCAATATCAAGATCCTTTATGATTTTAACAACGCCGCTTGATTCGGTTTTGTTTTTGTAGCTTGAAACGCACATAAAGTCAATTGCGCAGGGAACGGTTATGGCTCTCATCAAATCCGCCATAAAAATAACCGAACCTTTGAGAACGCTGACAAGCAAAAGATTTTTGTCTTTATAGTCCTCGCTTATCTGCTTGCCTAACCTCTGAACAATCGAGCGAAGCGTTTCTTCGCTGTAATACACCTTTTCGATATCGTTAATCATCATCCCAATCCTTTCATACCCCATGTCAGCTTCTTTTTATTTTAACTGCCGCCATGCGCTTTGTTGCGCCCGTTACGGCAGCTCTTTTGTCACATCCTACTCCCTCAACGAACACAACGCCGCAGTCATCCGCAAGAACGGCAACGGAATTACGTTTTTCGGGAGGAACGGAAAGCTCGTTAAACAGCTTTTTGAGACTTTTGGTGCAGCCCCTTGAAGCGATGGTTATTTTATCACCCGCCGTTCTGCTGCGAACTGTCAGCTTTCCGACTATTTTATCACAGTCAAGGCAATAATCCAAGACCTGTTTTGAAAAGTTTTGTAAATTATTTATTGCATTAATGTTAATAATTTCTGTTTCAATCTCTGCACTGCCGAAAACAGCCTTGCCGTCAATAAATACGGCGGTTTCGGGCTGTTCGGATTCGGGCGGAAAATCAAGCGTTCCCTTTCTGACCCTGACGGTTATTCCGCCGTTAATCTGCATATTTCCCGAGCTTTCAAGCAGAGCGCAAAGGCTGTTAATAAACTTATTCTCGGGAGTAATGCCGGATTCACGCTCGATAATGCCGATGAGCGCACGCTTTTTGACCGGAGCGGGAGCGTTGGCGATAACCGAAGCGTCATAGCCGCCGTCTTTTTTCGATTCATCAATTATATTGTTTGAAAGAGAGCGGAGAAACGCTTCATCCTCGTTGAGAGAATCAATACAGCGGGAAGCGCAGAGCTGAAATGACGGATTTATCTTTTCAAGCTCGGTCACAACATTGTGTCTTATTCTGTTTCTCGAATAATGAACATCGGAATTTGTTTCATCGGTTGCATATTCGATTGAATTTTTATTGCAGAATTCGACTATTTCCGCCTTTGAGCAGTCAATCAGCGGTCTTATTATGTTATCCCTTACCGCAGGCACGGAGCAAAGCCCTCTGAGTGCACCGCCCCTTGCAAAATTGAAAAGAAAGGTTTCAACCCTGTCGCTTAAGTTATGGGCGGTTGCAACCGTTATTCCGCTTCCAATAGAATTGAAAAAATCATATCTGACCTGCCTGCCGCATTCCTCAACGCCGATTCCTTTTTCAGCCGCAAGAGCCGCAACATCGGCTTTCAGAACATGAAGCGGCACGCCGAGTTCGGCGCATTTTTCGGCAACAAGGCGTTCGTCTCTGTCAGCGCTCTCACCCCTCAGCCCGTGATTGACATGAGCGGCGCAAAGCTCAAAGCCGAATTCCTTTTTAAGCAAATTAAGAATATAAAGCATCGCCATTGAATCGCTGCCGCCCGAAACAGCCGCAACAACCTTAGCGCCCTTTCGGAGCATTCCGTATTTTTCAACCGTGGCTCTGACCTTAATAATCATCGTGAATTTTCTCCATCTGGAGGAACAGAGTATGTTCTGCATCCCATGCGAATTCAACCGTGCCCGTTTCGCCGTGACGGTTTTTGGCAACGATTACCTCGGCAATGTTGACATCTGCCTTTGTCTCCTGCGGCTCCTCGTTGTCATCCTTTTCGCCTTTATAATAATCGGGGCGGTAGAGCATCATAACGATATCGGCATCCTGCTCGATTGAGCCCGATTCACGCAAATCCGAAAGCTGAGGGCGGTGAGACTTTCCCCTGCCCTCTGTTCCTCTTGAAAGCTGAGCACAGCAGACAACCGGAATATTGAGGTCTTTCGCCATCATTTTGAGATTTCTCGTTATCTCGCTGACCTCCTGAACACGGTTCTCCGTTCTGGTGCTCCCCTTAATCAGACCGAGATAATCGATAATGACGCATTCAACGCCGCCGAGACGCCTCGTTTTGGCTTTCATTTCGGGAACGGTGATTGTCGATGTATCGTCAAAATAAAGCTCGCAGTCATTGAGCGCACTTGTCGCCATGCCGATTCTTATCCACTCGTCGTTTGAAATCTGACCGTTTCTCATTTTCATGCTCGAAACTCTTGCTTCCGTTCCGAGAACTCTCATTGCAAGCTGTTCCTTTGTCATTTCAAGAGAGAAAAACAGCACCTTGCGCTTGCCGACTGCGGCAACATTGCGGGCAAGGTTGAGCGCAAAGCTCGTTTTTCCCATTGCCGGTCTTGCACCGATAAGAATAAGGTCGGAGCGGTTGAGACCCGTCAGAATATTATCAAGATCCGAGAATCCCGTTGTGAAGCCCTTGTAAAGCTCCTTGTCCTCGCCCGTTATCTTCTTCAGAGTGTCGTAAACATTGTTAACGATAATATCTTTAAGCTTTGAAGGAGCGTTTGTCGTTTTGCCCTGACGGATATTATAAATTTTCTGCTCCGCATTGTCGAGCAGAGCGTCCGCCGTTTCTTCCTGAGCAACGGCGCTGTCAATCGTTTCGGCAGAAATGCTGATCAGAGTTCTGATATAGAATTTTTCTCTGACTATCTTAGCATACATCTCAACATTTTCGGTTGAGGGAACCATCTGAGCAAGCTCAAAAAGATAGTTTCTGCCCGAAGCATTGTCATAAACTCCGTTCTGAACGAGCAAATCAAGAACAACGAGCGGGTCAATGAGCTTGCCCATGCTGTCAAGCGTGAGCATTGCCTCAAATATCGCCGAATGCTGAGGAAGATAGAATGATTCGGGGTTTACGAAAACAGCCGCCTGAGAAAGGCAGGACGGGTCAACAAGAATACTGCCGAGCACCGCCTGCTCAGCCTCTGCGCTGAACGGCATCTGAATATTTTCAAGTGAAAGCAAACTGTTATCTGCCATTATTATTCTCCGTTCGGATTATTGTTCTCCAACCATTACAAACATTGATGCGGAGATTCCGTTATAAAGCTTGACCTCAACGGGGTAAGTGCCGAAAGCCTTGATATCCTCAACGGCAACCTTTCTCTTGTCAAGCTGCATTGAAAACTGATTTGAGATGGCCGAAGCAACATCCTTTGAGGTTATCGAGCCGAAAAGCTTGCCGTTTGCGCCCGCTTTCGCCGTGAGCTTAACGGTTTTGCCCTCGAGCTTTGCCGCACTTTCTTTTGCGGCGGCAATTTCGGTTTCAATGCGGTGTTTTTCAGCCGCTTCTCTGTTTTTAAGCTCGCTCATCGCCTGAGAATTTGCCTCCATGGCAAGCTTTCTCGGGAAAAGGAAATTTCTTGCGTAGCCGTCCGAGGCATTGACAAGCTCGCCCTTTTTGCCGAGACCCTTAACATCCTGTGTTAAAACAACTTTCATATCTTTAATCTCTCCTTACTGATTATTCTCAAAAAATCGGCTGATTTCGGCGCATAACGCCTCTTTCGCCTTTTTAAGGTCATAGCCCTTGAGCTGACACGCCGCCATCGTCTGATGACCGCCGCCGCCGAGAGCCTCCATAATTATCTGAACATTTATTTCGCCGAGACTGCGGGCTGAAATATTGACCGAACCGCCGCCGTCATACATAACGAACGAAGCCTTGATTCCGCTGACATTCAGAAGCTCGTCCGCCGCCTGAGCGGCAATGATTCTGACATCTGGTGAATCAAAATCCGCCGCCGAAACCGCACAGCCCATGAAATTCTCTGCCGAGCAGATAACCTTTGTGCGAAGCTTGTTGACTTCAAGCGAATTTGCAAAAAGCTTCTTAACGCTTATCATATCGGCGTTTTTATCTTTCAGGAATGCCGCCGCCTCAAAGGTTCTGACGCCCGAGCCGACAACAAAATCCTTTGTGTCAAGCATTATACCCGCAAGCAGAGCCTCGGCAACCGTTTTGGTAATGTTGACCTCGGGCTCCATATATTGCAGAAGCTCCGTAACCATTTCACAGGATGAAGACGCGCCGGGGTCATGGTGAAAAATGATGGCGTTTTCAACATCCGTTACCGCCCGCCTGTGGTGGTCGATAATAACCTTGGTTTCGGATTTTTCATAAAGCTTCGGGAATTCCACAAACGATTCAATATGAGTGTCAACAACGATAAGCAGGCTCTTTTTATCAATGATGTCAAGAGCCTTATCCTGACCGATTATCAGCTCTCCCATGCCCTCGTCATCAAGCTTTTTGATAAGCGATAATGCAAGGGTCTTTTTTCTGTCGGTTGCGATATAAACGGGGATTCCGAAGCTTTGACAGGCGCAAGCCAGACCGACCGCCGCACCGACAGCGTCAAGGTCGGTATAGGAATGACCCATTATGATAACATTACTGCTCGATTTGATAAGCTCCGAGAGAGCCGAGCCGACAATACGGCTTTTAACCTTGTTGCGCTTCTCTGCACTCTTTGAAACGCCGCCGATATATTCGTATCCGTCCTTTGTCTTTATGGCAACCTGGTCTCCGCCTCTGCCGAGAGCCATTTCAAGCGCCTTTCTTGCGCTTTTTTCGCAGGATTGAACATCCTTGCCGCCCGAAACGCCGATTGAAAGCGTCGCTCCGACCTTTTTGCCCTTGTATTCATAGCTTCTGACGGTCTGAAGAACCGAAAAGCGGTCATCCGTCATGCGGGTAATGTTTTTATGCTCCGTAATTATCAGGTAGCGGTCTTCGCTGATTTTTTTGACGAAGCTGTTGTAGGATTCCGCCCAATTATCGAGAGCCGCTTCAACCTGACTCTTGATTTCGGTTATCTCGCTGTCTCTGAAATCGCTTCTTGA
>JBJEQC010000022.1:0-1691 GCA_051881555.1 Acutalibacteraceae bacterium | reverse complement strand
CCCAAAAGCCGCAGACAACGAGAACAAGAATCATGGGAGTTTTAACCAGAGGCGATACTCAGCTTGTTTTCACCGATACCCCGGGCTATCATCACCCCAAAACAAAGCTCGGCGAAAAAATGATAAAGGCAGTCGGCGACGGAATAACCGGCGTTGATGTCTGTCTGTTCGTGACCGAGCCCGAAGGAGAAATAAAAGAAACAGAGCTTGAGCTTCTCAAAAGAGTCAGAGCCGAAAAGGTTCCCGTTGTGCTTGCAATCAACAAGATTGACACAATAAAGCAAAAGGAACAGCTTATGGAGAGAATTGTCAAATTCACAAGCAAATTTGACTTTGAAGCGGTTGTTCCCGTCAGTGCGCTCAAAAACGAGAATGTTGACACTTTGATTTCGGAGCTTGAAAAGCTCGCATATGACTCGGTTCACTTTTTCCCCGACGATACTTTGACCGATCAGCCCGAAAGGGTGCTTGCGGCTGAAATAATCCGTGAAAAAATGCTGCTTCTGCTCGATAAGGAGGTGCCGCACGGAGTTGCGGTCAGCATTGAAAAAATGCGTGAGCGTCCGAACGGCGATATCATGGATATTGAAGCGACTATTTACTGCGAAAAGGATTCTCACAAGGGCATCATCATCGGCAAAAAGGGAGAAATGCTCAAACGCATTTCAACGAGAGCAAGAGTTGATTTGGAGAACTTTTTCCAATGCAAGGTCAATCTTCAATGCTGGGTCAAGGTCAAAGAGGGCTGGCGCAACCGAGAGGGTCTTATCCATAATTTCGGGCTTGATTAAAATTCAAAATGCCTTATTTTTCCCGATTATATTTTTCCGTTGCCGTGTTAAATTAGTAACGGGAGGATGATAAAAATGGATAAACAAGAGGCATGGAGAAAATTTTCAAAATCCGGCTCGGTCGGAGATTATCTTGAATTCAGAAACTGCGCCCGAAACGGTGCGGCGGGGGCAAACCGAAATGAGAATGAACACCGACGCTCTGGTGCTGAAAGTGACGGACACGGGGGAAAGTGACAGGCTTGTTACTTTGCTCACCTCCGAATACGGAGTGCTCCGGGCTTTTGCAAACAGAGCCAAGAAAATAAACAGCCGTATGCACGGCGCAACGCAGTCCCTTTGCTATGCGGATTTTTCAATCTATAAGAGCAGGGACAGCTACATAATTGATGACGCTTCGGCAAAGGAAGTTTTTTTCGGGCTGAGAGAAGATATTGAAAAGCTTGCGTTGGCGCAGTATTTCTGCGCTGTTGCCGCAGAGCTTGCGCCCGAAATGGAGCCTTCAAGGAATTATCTGCGGGTGCTTCTTAACTCAATGCATTTGCTTGAAACGGGGCGGCGCTCAAACAATTTTTTAAAGGGCGTAACGGAGCTTAAAATTGCGGCGTTTTCGGGCTTTATGCCCGACTTGACCGTCTGCCGCGGCTGCGGCTGCGAGCCGTCGGGCGAAGCCTTTCTCAATCTTGATGACGGCTGTATTTATTGCAAAAACTGCGGCAGAGGGGAATCAATAAACGCAACCGTTCTTGCCGCAATGCGCCATGTCTGCGCAAATCCGATTGAAAGAATTTATTCTTTTTCAATGCCCGAACGGGATGAAATCCGCTTCGCTCAGGTCTGCGAAAAATTTCTTCTTTCTCAGACCCGAACAAAATTCAAAGCGCTTGAATTTTATAAATC
>JBJEQC010000021.1:0-30720 GCA_051881555.1 Acutalibacteraceae bacterium | reverse complement strand
GCTTTAGCTTCGACTGTATTATAGCATATATTCACAAAAAAATAAAGTAGTTTTGGAAATTTTTATTATAAAATATATAAACAAACTATTAACTTTTTTAAATATCGGCGAATTAAAGCTCAACGCTTGCATGGCGGGTAACATGACAGCCGACATTGACCGCAACGGGAAGCCCCGCAATATGAGTCGGCCTTGCTTCGATTGCAACCGAAAGAGCGGTGGTTTTTCCGCCGAAGCCCTGCGGACCGATGCCGAGAGCGTTAATTCCGTCAAGCATTTCTTTTTCCATAGAGGAATAATATTCATCTGCGTTAGGTTCGTCGATATTTCTGCAAAGCGCAATCTTTGCAAGCAGAGCGCATTGCTCAAAGGTTCCGCCGATTCCGACTCCGAGAACCATTGGCGGGCAAGGGTTGCTGCCCGCTTTTCTTGCCGAATCAACAACGAAATCAATTATATCCTGTCTTGTGGCTGAAGGAGTGAACATTTTGAGGCAGCTCATATTTTCACTACCGAAGCCCTTGGGAGCAACGGTTATTTTAACTTTATCGCCGTCAACGATTCTTGTGTGAATAACAGCGGGAGTATTGTCGCCCGTGTTAACTCTTCTGAGCGGATCTTTAACAACCGAGCATCTGAGGAAGCCCTCGGTGTAGCCCCTTGAAACGCCTTTGTTGACCGCTTCTTCAAAGCCGCCGCCCGTCAGGTGAACCTCCTGCCCTATTTCGGCAAAAACAACAGCCATGCCCGTATCCTGGCAAACGGGAATATCAAGCTCTTTTGCGGCTTCAATATTTTCGCCGAGAGAATTCATTATGCTTTTGGGCAGTTCCTCGCATTCACAGCCCGCACAAAAGGATATTCTGTTTTCAAGCTCCGGCGGCAAATGCTTGTTTGCGGAAATACATAAATCTCTGACAGCCTGCTCAATTTTCGAAACATCTAATTCACGCATAAAAAACTCCTATCGGCAGTATGTCTGCCCTTAAAATAAAACGGAGGCAAAGCCCCCGTCAGGTTTATTTATTTGAGCCTCTGCGGGAATATCCTCCGCTGCCTCTCTTAGAGTCGCTGGCTCTTTTGAGATCGGTCATTTTCTCGTCGCTAACCTGCTTGAATCTTGCCATCATATCCTCAAAGGACTGCTTTTCACCTGCGGGAGGAGCGCTTGTTTTCTGACCGTTCCAGACCTTTGGAGCAGGGCGTTTCTCGCCTCTCGGCTTCTGGGGACGCTGTTCCTTAGGCTGTTCGTTAAGCTTTCTGATTGAAAGACTGATCTTTCCGTCGGGCGAAACCGAAATAACCTTCGTTTTGACTTCCTGACCGACAGAAATGTATTCCTTGATGTCTTTGATGTAATTGGAGGCAACCTCTGAAATATGTATCATGCCTGTCTTGCCGCCTTCAATTTCAACAAACGCACCGAAATCCGTTACGCCCGTTACTTTTCCGCTGACTATTGCGCCTTCTTCAATTTGCATACGATAAAATGATCCTTCCGTATTAGTATAATATCTATATCAACCGAACAAAAGCGGTTTTAAGATGCAGAGGAATCGTAATATACTCTTTCGTCGGGCTTTGCGTAGCCATAGCGCTCTCTGGCAACTCTCTCAATATAATCAGCCTCGTCTCCGCCGTCAATTATCATCTGAATTTCTGCATTTTCATCAAGCTGTTCCTGATAACTGTCTTTAAGAGCTTCGAGGCTCTGCTCCTCAGCCTTTACCCTTGTCTGAAGGCTGATAAGCGTTGCAACGAAATAGCAAACAAGGGCGCAGAAAAGCACCCAAAGAATAATGCTGTTTTTTCTTGTTTTTCTTTTATTTGAAGTCATCTGTCGATTCCTTATTTCCTGTTAAATTATTTCTAACACATCTGTTTAAATTATACACTATACTTCTATGCTTTTGCAAGATAAATTTTGTTTTTTTATCAGATTTTCTTATATTTTTTTTAAAAAAAGCGGCAATTTTCATAAATTTTCGACCGATTTTGCGGAAAATGCGCCTGAACGGTTTTGAAATCGCCGAAAATGCGCTTCTGACCCATCTGACAACCGCTCCGCTGACCTTTATTGCAATTGCTCCAAAGGAAAAATAATAGATAAGCCAGCCAAGAGCTTCGCCAAGCGCAACATATATTCTGATCTTTCCGCTGTCAACAACCATTATAAAACAAAAGGTCAGAACCGCGCAAACTGCGAAATAGAGCAAATCCATAAAAAAAGTGAAGCCCTTTGACCGAGAGATAATCATACGCAAAGTTCTGAAAACATCATAAAGAATGCCGAGCAGGAAGCCGAAGCCGAGCGAATAAAAGAATATTTCCGTCTGCTCGGCAAGCCCCTGGATATAATCCATTTATCTGAACACCCTGCTGAAAAAGCCGCCGCTTTTCGGCGTATCGTCAGAATAAATAAGCGCCGCAATGCTGCCCTCAATCGTCAGCTCCCCCACCTCAACGCTGAGCCGATTTATATGAAGATTGCTGCCTCTGACCGTCAGTTCTCCGAGCTCAGTGAAAACCACAACCGTTTCTTCGTCAAAGCTGTCAACATCCGAAACACCCGAAACCGTCAGAAGCCGCCTGTCCTCAAGAACTATATTATGCGGCATTGCCTGCATTTTCTTTTCATCTGCCATAAAAAAACCTCCCGATTCAGCATTCATTCAATGATATGCTGCGGGAGGGTTGTTTATTCTTATGAAAAAAGTCAGAGAGCCTTGAACATGGTTGCGGCCGTTTCCTTTGTTGCATGCTCGGAAACGCTCAGAACCTCAAAGCGGCTCGTATTTGAGCCGAAGGTTATTTCAATTATGTCGCCGACCTTGACATCATATGACGCCCTTGCAACCTTGCCGTTGACGGTGACATGCTTTGCGTCGCAGGCGTCGTTTGCAACCGTGCGTCTTTTTATTATTCTCGATACCTTAAGGTATTTATCAAGTCTCATTTTTTACCTCCGAAAATTCAAACCGGGATGAAGCCGAAAAAATTAAGAAAAAGGGGCTGCAGAAAGCAGCCCCGAATTCATCAGAAATTATTTTGCAACCTTCTCTTTGAGAGTAGCGCCTGCCTTGAAAGCGGGAACCTTTGTTGCTGCAACGGTGATAGCCTCGCCTGTTCTGGGGTTGCGAGCCTGTTTCTCTCCACGCTCACGAACTTCAAAAGTACCAAAGCCAACAAGCTGAACCTTCTCGCCTGCTGCAAGTGCGTCTGTGATAGCTGCGAATACAGCACTGACTGCCTTTTCGGCTGCTTTCTTTTCAATGCCTTCGTTCTTTGCGATAGCGTTTACGAGTTCTGTCTTATTCATTTTTTCTACTCCATTCTTTTGGTTTTCTATTTATGAAATACACAAGGTATTCATATTCATTAATTATTATGCCTTTGCTTCGTCCCAAAGCTTATCAAGCTCGTCAATCCCGGCGGATTTCATATCGATATTCCGCTCTTTTGCAAGCTTTTCAACCTCGGTGAATCTTGAAAGGAATTTATCGCTCGACGCCGTCAGAGCTTCTTCTGCGTCCGTCTTGACGAATCTTGAAACATTAACGGCAGAGAACAGCACATCGCCGAGCTCCTCGGAAATATTGGCTGAATCCTTGTTATCGATTGCCTGCCTGAGCTCCGAAATTTCTTCTTCAAGCTTATCGAGCGCACCCGACACATCATCCCAATCAAAGCCGACATCAGCCGCTTTTTTCTGAAGCTTTGTTGCTCTCATCAAAGCGGGCAATTCCCTTGGAACGCTGAGCATTGATTCGGTTGTGCTTTTCTGACCCTTGGATTTGCGCTTGATGGCGTCCCAATTTGTCAGAACATCGTCAACACCTGAAATGCTGACTTCACCGAAAACATGAGGGTGGCGTTCAATGAGCTTTTTGCAGACTCCGTCGGAAACCGCATCAAAATCAAATTCGCCGATCTCATACTCCATCTGAGCGTGAAAAACAACCTGCATGAGCAAATCGCCGAGTTCCTCGCAAAGAAGCTCCTTATCATTTTTGTTTATAGCCTCGATAACCTCATAGGTTTCTTCGATAAGATTTTTCTTGATGCTCTCATGTGTTTGCTCCGCATCCCACGGGCAACCGCCCGGAGCACGGAGGATTCTCATTATTTCAACCAAATCCCGAACATCATAGCTCTCTTTAAACTCAAAATCGGTCATTTTTTCACTCTCCAATAGGTACGCTATCTATTTTAACCTAAAAGTCCGTATTTTTCAAGCACTTTTGCAATTTTTTCTCCTTTTGGCAAAACTGTTACATCTTCACGGGCAATTCCTTTGATAAGAAGCAGCGAAATTGCATAAACAATTGCCGCAAGACCTATCGAAAATACCGTTCCGATATACATAATTGTATTGGAAGCGCCGGAGGGAATAAGCTTTGCAATAAGTCCGTTTGACGCATATGCGGTAACTCCGCAGAGAACGGCACAGATAAACGGCTTAACAAATACCGAGCTCCAGCGGATTTTAACTCCCGAAATGCTAAGAAGAGAAACAAGGTTGCAGGCAACAATGACGACATAGAACAGAACCGTTCCGACCGCCGCTCCGAAAATATTGATTTTCGGATTGCCTACAAGGATAAAGTTGCAGACAATTTTGCATACAGCTCCGATAATAACAGACTTAACGGGAATATCGGTTCTTCCGATTGCCTGAAGCATATTTGTTGTCGGAGTTGAAATCGCCATAATGGGCGTTGCAATGCCGTAAGCCGCCATAATCGGGGCAACAACGGAAATTGCGTCGGAGTTGAGACCTCTGCCGTAAATTATATTCAGTATCGGCTCCGCAAGAGCCGCCATGCCGATGCCTGCCGGCAAAGCAATAAGCATACAAACTCTGATAACCGTTTCAATGGTTGACTTTGTTGCTTTTTTATCCTTAACAGCCCATGCGGCGGCAAGAGCCGGCAGAGCGCTGACGCCGAGCTGAATGGTAATCGTCGGAACAAGATTTTTAAAATCAAGAGCTGTTCCGTAAGCTCCCCAAAGGTAGCTCTTTACTTCTTTTAAATCATTAATATTAAGTCTTGACAGGCTGACTGCCTTATCAAACGCCTCGGAATGCATCTGCAAAACAACCGAAAAATCCTTTTCAAGAGCGGCAAACAGTCTGCTCTGAACGGTCATGCTGTCAATAAGATTCGTTATGTTGAGAATCAAAGCGCTGACGACCATGGGTATTGCTATCTTTATCATATTTTTTGCAATTGTTTCGGCAGATGACGATTTAGGAGAATTAACAAGCTGAACTCTTTCAAAACCGTCGCCCCTGACCTTATGGCAAATCATAAGGAACAGCAGGCTTGCAACCGAGCCGACCGTAACGCCCATAACGGCTCCTGCGGCCGCCCACGGAGTTATGACGCTGTTGGACTCGGTAAGGCTTGTAACCTCTGTGCCGAAAACCGTTGCTGAAACATTACCGCTTGCGAGCATACCCGCTTCATACTGCCTTGTGCCGACCGAAACGACAATTTTCGCAAGAAGAATGCCGATAATGAGCTTGCCGAGAGCTTCGATAACCTGAGAAACCGCTGTCGGAGTCATGTTGCGAAGGCCCTCGTAATAGCCCCTGTAAGCCGACATGTAACAGCAGAAGAATATTGACGGAGCTACGCAGAGAACGGCAGGCAGGCTTTTGGGGCCTGCTATGAACCTTGCATAAGGATATGCCGCTATAAGCAGAATAAGGGTTCCCGCAATGCCGACAACCGTAAATATGCGTTTTGAAACCCTGAAAACCATACGGGCTTCTCTGTAGCGGTTGAGCGCAACATTCTCCGCAACCATTCTTGAAACGGCAACGGGCAGACCCGCCATCGATATTGCGAAAATAGGCGTATAGACCTCATAGGCGGAGTTAAAATAACCTCTGCCTACGCTGCCGAGCATATCGGTCAGCGGTATTTTAAACAATGCGCCGATAACCTTAACGAGCACAACGGCAACCATCAGTATCATTGCGCCGTTTAAAACCGACTGTTTCTTTTCAGAAGCCAAAAGGCTCACACTCCTTTTTACAGACATTGTCCGAGAGCTTTTCAGCCCGTAAATTCACGCAAAAGAGAATTTTGGGGCAAACGGGAATAATCAATATTTCTGAAAAGTCTCAGCTTTTCTGAAAGCGTTGACGCTTTTTCTTTAAATTCTTTGTCTCTGACCTGAGAAAGCAATTCAACCGCCTTCGGAGCCAGAACGCAAGGCTCGCAGGGATGAAATGAATCAAGCTTAACATCGGCAAGGCTTTCATAAGGGAACAAATATTTATCCTCGCCCCTCATAACGCTCCCCCAGATGTCAAAGGTTCTCTCAACCGACATTGAGCGAAAGCTGAAATCTCTGACCATGCGGCGGGTAAAGCGCAAATCCCGCTTCGAGAGCAAAACGCTGCCGTCATTCTCATAAACTCTTGAAGAAACGCTGACATATATTTTGAAAAGGCTTTTTGCGTCAAGCGCATCGGAAACAACGGGATTGAGCGCATGAAGCCCTTCAAAGATTATAACATCATTTTCGCCGAGTTCAATAGTTTTTGCATTATTTATTCTTTCACCGCTCCTGAAATCGAAAACGGGAAGCTCCGCCCTGCCGCTTTCGGAAAGGCTAAGAAATGAAGAACGCATCAGTTCAAGGTCCAAAGCCTCAACGCATTCATAGTCCGGCTCGCCGTTTTCGTCCGTCGGATATTCCTCGCTGTGAGGCAGATAAAAATCATCAAGAGAAACAACATACGCCTTGCAGCCCAAAGCAGATATTTTATCTGAAAGAAGTGCGGCAGTAGTTGTCTTTCCGGAGGAACTCGGCCCGGCAAGCATAACGAATTTAACATTGCCGTCATTAAAAATTCTCTCCGCCGCACGGGAAACCCGAGCGTGATAAGAACTGCTGCACTCGTCAAGGAATCTCTGAGGAGAAAGAGCAAGGTTATTTATTTTACTGAAAGATAATTTATCCTTGCATATATCCATACCTTAATCACCCTATAAGATTTAGTATGACGAATAAAAGCTCTTTATTCCGTTTTTGCGTTCGGTAATTTTATCAAAACCCGAAATATATTCATATGGATATTTATAATTAAATATTCGCTCAACATTAGTCGTGCCCGGCTCGCAGAGCTTTGTTACCGCTCCTGCGCCGACGGCAATAACCGTGTGGCATTCTTCCATCATAAAAACATTATATAAGCATTCGCCGCCCTGCTTGCACCAGCCTACATTTTCAAGATTGCCGACGCATTTGCTCTGACGGTACATGTAATAAGGCGAATAGCTTTCTTCCGTAAGTCTTTTTGAAGCATATTCAAGCATCTTTTTCGCTTCAATGCCGCCCGAAACGCCCGCTCCCGAGGCGTTAAGACCCGATGAACGCTTCAGAGCAAGAGTATGAACGGTTATGTTATTCGGGGAAAGCAAAACCGCTTTGTCAACGCTCCTGCAAAAATCGTCGGCGTTTTCGCCGGGCAGACCTGCAATCAAATCCATGTTTATGCTCTCAAAGCCGTATTTTTCCGCAAGGCGGTAGGCTTCAACCGCCTGCTCAACGCTGTGATTGCGGCCGATAAGCTTCAGCGTTTTATCGTTAAAAGTCTGCGGATTAATGCTTATTCTGCCGACATTATGTCGTCTCAGAGCTTCAAGCTTTTCGGCGGTCACGGTGTCGGGTCTGCCGATTTCAACCGTATACTCCCTTGCGGTTGAAAGGTCAAAATTGTTTTCAACCGAGGAAAGCAGGCTGTCAAGCTGAGGAGCTTCAAGCACTCCCGGAGTTCCGCCGCCGAAATAAACGCTTTCAAGCCTCAGACCGAGTTCTCCGACTATCTTTCCGGTTATTTCAATTTCTTCTTTAAGCTTTTCAAGATACTGCGGAAACAGCTTTTTAGCGTTCGGGTTCGCTATCGAATGCGAAACAAAGGAGCAGTAACTGCACCTTGACGGGCAGAAAGGAATCGAAGCATAAAGGCTGAACGAATCATCCCGTGAAAGGTTGATTATCTTCTTTTCCGCATCGGCAACGGTCATTGCCAAAGCCGTTTTTTCTACGCTGACAAGCAAATCCTCCGTAAAATAGCGTTTGGCTTCTTCCTCGCCGTGCTGTGATATCAGACGGAGCATAAGCTTTGAGGGACGAACGCCCGTCAGAACTCCCCAAGGCGGAGTATATCCCGTCAGCTCCGACAGCGCTTTGAAGATTAGCTGAGCTGTTTTAAGCTCGCTTTTGTATCTGATCTGAGCATCATTGGCTATAACCTTTGAAGAATAAGCTCGGGATTCGCCGTCAATAACCGATTCAACGGTTATCAGATTCCCGCCGTCGGTCGGCTCGCAACGGGTTATTACCGTTTTTGAATCCTCTCCGTTATCGTCATAGACAATATTAATTTTTTCGTTCGGAAAATATACTCTGCACAGATTTTCACATTCATAGTGAAAACCGTGACCGAAAATTCTTAATATCACTTATTTTATCATCCTTCTGATATACCAATTGCGTTTTCTTTCGCTTTCGAGAGTGGTTTCACGGTTGTGACCCGGCAAAACCCTGTAATCGCCGTCAAGCGCAATAAGCTTTTTAAGGGAATTTATCATTTCTTCTTCGCTTCCGTCCCAAAAATCGGTTCTGCCTGCCGTCATGCAAAAAAGAGTGTCGCCGCTCAGAATCACTCTGTCTTTTTCGAGAATATAGCATACGCTGCCCATGGTATGACCCGGAGTATGCAAAACTCTTATCGTTTCGTTACCGAGTTTCAGAATATCGCCGTCTTTGACCGTGATATCGGCATGAACGGGAATCTGCGGTTCGGGCATATTGCCCTCGGCAAGACTCTTTTTGGGGTCAAGCAAATGACCCGCATCATTTTCATGGATTACCACCTTTGCGCCGCTTTCTTCTTTCAAGCCCGGAACACCGTAAATATGGTCAAAATGACCGTGAGTGAGTAAAATGTATTTTAAGTTTATATTACCTTGCGATTTTATCGCATCTTTGAGAGCGTCGCCGTAATAGCCCGGGTCCGTAACCGCCGCTTCGCCCGTTTCTTCATCAACGAGCAAATAACAGTTTGCAAATATTTCATGTTCAAGCTGAACTTTAGTTATTTTCATTTCTGTTCCTCTTACTTCTGCTTTTTATCCCAGATATCGGTATCCATAACTATTGTTACGGGGCCGTCATTTTCGATTTCAACCTTCATATCCGCTCCGAAAACGCCTGTTTCAATCTTTGAAACGCCGTTTTTGATAAGCTCTGAGCAAAAATAATTATAAAGCCTGTCTGCCTCTGCCGGAGGAGCTGAATCCGTGAAAGACGGGCGGTTGCCCTTTTTGATATCGGCGCAGAGGGTAAACTGAGAAATAACAAGGATTTCTCCGCCGATATCGGTTATGCTTCTGTTCATTTTTCCGTCTTCGTCCTCAAAAACCCGCAGCTTGGCAACCTTGGCGGCAAGCAGCTCCGCCTGCGCTTCGGTGTCGCCGTCCATAACTCCGAGCAGGACATTAAAGCCCTTATCAACCGAACCTTTTATTTCGCCGTCAACACTGACGGAAGATTTGTTAACTCTTTGAATTACTGCTCTCATTTTATCACCGTTTTATTATATCAAAGATTCAATTGAATCAACGAAGTCATCCATTTCGTCAAAAATCACTTCAACGATTATCGACCAATTAATTCCTTCATAATCGTGAACAAGCCGATGTCTTAATCCCGAAACAACGCTCCAAATGATTTGAGGATTCTGCCGTTTCATTTCATCGCTGATTTTATAAACCTGCTCTCCGATATTATACAGCGGAGTTGTAACCGCCCATTGCATAAACTCGTCGTTCATAAGCTGTTCTCTTGTTATCGAATGCTCTGCTATCTGATTTTTGAGCGCATCCCATGTTGAAACAATCTTTTTTATTCTTTCGCTGTCCGTCTTTTTCATGCTATTTTAATTCCCTCTTTTAAAACATTGTCATAAAACGGAGTTGAGCGGTCAACCTCGCAGATTTCAAAAGCGTCAACCTCTTTTCCCGTCATTTGTCTCAATTCTTCGGCAAAAGCAAAAATATTTATTTTTTTGAAATTTTCTCCGCCGAAAACCAAAACATCAATGTCGGAATCCTCCGTTTCCTCTCCCCTTGCATATGAACCGAAAAGGAACGCATATTCCGCATTATAACGAACAAGAAGTTCTCTTATTATATTTTCAATTTCTGTTCTGGTTAGCATAAGCATTCCTCCTTTTTTGCATTAATAAATCTTCAGATTCTCGTTTACACTCCGCTTCTTTCGATGCTCAGAACGCCGTCGATTTTTGAAAGCTTTGCAACGAGCGAATTTAGATGTTCAACGCCGTTGACCGAAACGGTAACATAAATCGAGGTTCTGCCGTCCTTGGTGTTTCTTGTGCTGATGTCGTTAATCATTATCCTCATGCCTGCAAGCAGACTTGAAACATCTGCAAGCATTCCGATTCTGTTAAGGCAGTAAAGCTGAAGCGTGCACTTGAAATCTTCTCTGATATCGTTATCCCAATAAGCCGTGACCCAGCGTTCGGGCTCGCCCGATTTGCTGAGGTCAGCAGGAACATTGGGGCATTTGCGAGTGTGAATCGAAACGCCGTGACCTCTTGTTATAAAGCCGATTATTTCATCGCCCGGCAGAGGATTGCAGCAGCGTGAAAACTTGACAAGGCAGTTGTCAATGCCCTCAACTATGATTCCCTCGTTGCTCTTGGTTTTCTTCTTCGGCGGAGTGATGGTCAGAGCAGGCTGCTCCGACTTGCTCATTTTGCCGTATTCCTCTTTTATCTTGGGCATGAGGCGGATAAGAGAGATTCCGCCGTAGCCGATTGCGGCATAGAAATCGTCCTCATCCTTGCAATGCTGTTTTTCGGCAACCTTGCCGATAAACTCATGGTATTCCGCTTCGCTCAGACGAATAAAGTTTCTGCGGAATTCCTTTTCAACCTGAGCCTTGCCCTCGGCAATGTTTTCATCTCTGCATTCTTTCTTGAACCATTGCCTGATCTTGCTTCTCGCCTGGCTGGTTTTAACGATTGACAGCCAGTCTCTGCTCGGTCCTTTTCCCTGAGCGGAGGAAGTCAGAATTTCAATAATTTCTCCGGTTTTGACCTGATAATCAAGCGATACTATTTTGCCGTCAACCTTTGCGCCGACCATTTTGTTGCCGACTGCGGAATGAATCGCATAGGCAAAGTCAATAACCGTTGCGCCGGAAGGCAGGCTGAAAACGTCGCCTTTGGGAGTGAACACAAAGACTTCTTCGGGAACAAGGTCGCTCTTAATGGTTGAAACAATATCCTCAACATCCTCGTTATCGCTCTGATTCTCAAGAAGCTGTCTTATCCACGCAAGGCGTTCCTCAAACTTTGCCGTGCCGTTGATGCCGAGCTTGTATTTCCAATGCGCCGCAATACCGTATTCAGCGGTGTGGTGCATTTCCCATGTTCTTATCTGAACCTCAAACGGAATACCCTCCTTGCCGAGAACCGTCGTATGAAGCGACTGATACATATTCGGCTTGGGGGTTGAAATATAATCCTTGAATCTGCCGGGAATGGGTTTGAACATGTCGTGGATTACGCCGAGGCAATTATAGCAGTCAATAACTGTATCAACGATTATTCTGACGGCGTATATATCATAAATCTGGTCAAAATTCTTATTTTGCATATACATTTTGCGGTATATGCCGTGAACGGATTTGATTCTGCCGCTGACCTGAGCGCCGGAAACAACGGATTTAATTCTTTCCTCTATTCTCGTCTTTATCTCGGCAAGAAACTCGTTTCTCGATTTGCTCTGTTTTTCAAGCGAATCTTCAATGTCCTTATATGCCACTGGGTCAAGATAGCTGATTGAAAGATCCTCAAGCTCCTCTTTTATCGCTCTGATACCTAAACGGTGAGCAATCGGAGCATATATTTCAATTGTTTCAAGCGCAATTTCTCTGCGCCTGTTTTCGGGCTTGAACATGAGCGTTCTCATGTTGTGGAGTCTGTCGGCAAGCTTGATAATGATAACTCTGATATCTCTCGACATTGCAAGGAGCATTTTTCTGATATTCTCCGCCTGCTGTTCCTCTTTTGTCTGCAAAGGAACCTTGCCTATCTTGGTAACGCCCTCGACAAGCTCTGCAATCGTTTCGCCGAATTCTTTTTTAACTTCTTCATTCGTGAGCTTTGTATCCTCAACGGTATCGTGAAGAATGGCGGCAATTATCGATGCGCTGTCCATTCCGAGACTTGCAAGGATTGCCGCAACGCTCAGAGGATGCATGATATAAGGCTCGCCCGAAAGGCGCTTTTGCCCGTTATGGGCTGAGCTTGCGATAGCGTAAGCCCGTCTGATGTCGCTTATCTCTTTTTCGGAGAAATTCTCCTTAACAAGCTCAATCAGACTTTCCAGACATTCGTCGGGAGTTTCGCCCTTGCATATACTTGTCTTTTTAAAATCTTTCATGTTATCCACCCGTTATATTATAGTTGTGTCAACAGCAATAACATGGATGCTGTTTATAAAACTACAGTAAGTTTCTGATTTTTTTCATTATTTCCGAATCCTCAAGATTAACTTTGTCAGGATTCTCGGGAACATAAATCATATCATCATAGTTTGCCGCAAGAACGCCCATTTCAAGCATTATTTCAACCGATGCGATTATTGCGGCAAGATTCTCTCCGTCGTCTCCGAGCCTCATGCACAGTGCTTCACAGTATCTGTCTTTAAGCGGCTTTGCTTTGATGCTCTTGAACACATCAACCTGAAGCTTGCGCTCGGGCAAAAGACGCTTTGCCTGCTCAGGAGAAAGTTTTTCGTTTCTTGAAAATTTATCAAAAAGTCTTATTGCTGAAAGTACCTTTTCTTCGTCCGTATTCGACGGTCTTATTCCACGGACAATTACGGATACTCTCGTTTCACCGTTATATACATTTTTGTCAAGATTGACCGCAAGGTCAACTATATCGCCTTTTTCAAACGGAAAGCGTTTTTCAGGCATACCGAAAAATACAACGCCCGTTCTTGCTCCGTTTTTTGAAATTACCATTCGGATATGCTTGCCGTCGGAAACGGAAGCAATTTCATCTATACGCACTCCGAAAAGCCCGAAACAGGGCTGAGGATTGCCCGAGCCGAACGGTTCAAGCAGGCTGACAGCGGATAGAATATCAAGGCTTATTGAGGTTGGGAGCAGTCTGCAATCAATTCTCTGAACCGCAAACGGCATATCCATATCGGCGGCATATTCGTTGATTCTTCTGCGGAATTCGGGAATGCGTGAAGAATCAAGGCTTAAGCCCGCCGCAAGAGTGTGACCTCCGAAATGGTCAATACAGTCTGATACAGCTTCAAGAGCGTCATAAATCGAAAATCCGTCAATGCTTCGGCAAGAGCCCTTTGCGGCTTCGCCGTCTCTTGAAATAATAATGCTCGGTCTGCCGTAGCGTTCGGTTATTCTCGCCGCAACGATGCCGATAACTCCCTGATGCCAGTTTTCTCCGTCAATAACAAGAATTTTATCGTTGAGCATCGAAGGGTCTGCAGAAAGAATCGCCGTTGCCTGAGAGAACATCTCGGTTTCGGTCGCCTGCCTTTGAATGTTCATGGCGTTAATCTCATCGGCAAGCTGAGAAGCAAGCTCGTCATCTTCGCAGAGAAGCAGTTCCAAAGCCTTTTGAGCGGAACCCATTCTGCCCGCCGCATTAATCCTCGGGCAGACCGTGAATGCCGCTGTCTGAGCGGAAAACACCTTATCCCCTACTCCCGCTATATCCATAAGAGCACTGATGCCCGGTCTCGGATTGTCGTTTATCAGCCGAATTCCCTTGCGAACCATAACTCTGTTTTCGCCGGTCAGGGATACGACATCGCCGATTGTTCCGAGAGCAACAAGATCGCCGTATTCCTCAATAAGAATATTTCCGTCATCGCCCTCAAGAGCGCATGCAAGCTTAAACGCAACGCCGACTCCGGACATTTCTTTGAAATTGCTCGGGCAATCGTCTCTGTGAGGGTCAACAACGGCATAAGCCTGCGGCAATTCGCCGCCGACCTTGTGATGATCGGTAATAACAAGCTCCATGCCGAGTTCTCTTGCCCTGAGCGCCTCGTTGATTGCCGAAACGCCGTTGTCAACCGTAACAATAAGCTTAACGCCCATTTCCGCAAGCTTTTCAACCGCCGCAATGTTCAGACCGTAGCCCTCGGTCAGTCTGTCGGGAATATATCTGATGACATTCGCTTCTCTTGTTTCAAGATATGAATAAAGCAATGCGGTTGCGGTCACGCCGTCAGCATCATAATCGCCGAAAACGCAGATAAGCTCAAAGCTGTCAATGGCTCTGTTTATTCTTTCAGCCGCCTTGCTCATATCCGCAATTGAAAGCGGAGAAAGACGGAGAGGAGCGTCGGAATCAAAAAAATCGCTGATTTCATCTATATTTTCAAAACCCGCGGAGGTTACAAGCAGAGCTGCAAGAGGGTCAACGCTGAGCTCCTGCGCTATCTGAGCGGCAAGATCCTTGTTGCCTTTTGTTACCTCCCATTTTTTGCGTTTCAAGGGCAATCATTCCTTTCAATCATTTAAGTATAACATTCAGGGCTTAAGATTGCAAGGTTTTTCAATAAATATATATAAATTTCAATAAATATATAAGTTATAAAATAAAATCGCCTCAAAACGGCTTATGCCGTCAGAGACGAAATTAAGCATATATTTTGATAACAGAATTTTTACGAGTAGAAAAAATCCTCAATAATATCGTTGACATGAACAAGCTCGACAGAATTTGAGTTTAAGCTGTCCGCAAAGCTCTCAGCCGCTTCCCTGCCGAGAGCAAGATCGCATAAAAAGATATCATCAGAATACAGACATATTATATCGTCGCCCTCCTCCTCATTCATCAGCCCGGATTTTTCAACTCTGAACATGATAGATACAACTCCTTAATTATTAATCTCCGTGACGCTGCGTCTCATATTATATGCCATTTTCAGGGATTTTTCAAGTTTTATTTTTACACTTGAGAATTTTTCTGCATGTTTTACAAAAGAAATTGCCATAAATTGTGCATTTTCCATAAAATGTAAATTTTGCTTGGCTTTTTGAAAAAATATAGCAAAACACGATTTCAGGCAAAAAAAGATTATAGGCCAATTTCTCTCGGATACCAACCTATAACCCATATATTCAATATTAAATTGTAATGTTTTTGCTCACAGCCGCTTTACCGATTCAATAACAACAATCTGTTTTAATTGCGGTTAAGCAGGCTCATTGCAGATATAATAAATTTATCTGATTTTACCTTTTAATCCGCCGTTTCAGTTATCGGACTTTTGCGGCTGCGAGCTGATGCTGATCATTGTACATCGGGTATCGCCGCCTTTCCGTTATTCAATTATTCTCTTTGACCTGTGATTTTTGATCTATGGTCAAGAGGGGGAGCTTTCGGGGCTTGCTTTAATCGGTTTTCCTGATTACTCGGTGGCTTTCTCGTTACCGCCGTTATTTGAAAACCTTTTTAATTTTTCCCTCAGTTCCTTTCCTCGTCTATAATATACCATATGATTTAGCGTTTGTCAATAGTTTTTTCTTGAAATGTTGAAATTTTTTATTTAATTTGTACTTATATTGATTTCCTATTGACTAAAAGCAAACTTAGCGTTAAAATATAATCAGTTGAAAGAATGAAAGGAATTAAACCGGATGGATAACCAGGAATACACCCCCGACATCGTCAGCATAATTGACGAAGAAGGCAAAGAGCATGTTTTCGAGGAGCTTGACAGAATCGAAACCGACACCGGCAGATATGTTGCCCTGCTTCCCCTGCCCGAATCTCCCGATAAAATCACGGAGGGAGACGACGAGCTGATAATTCTCAGGGTTGAGGAAGAAAACGGTGAATCTTATCTCTGCCCGATTGAAGATGACGACGAATTCAACGAAGTCGGCGCCGCTTTCGAAGAAAGACTTTCCGAAATGTTTGAATTTGAAGATGAGGCGGAATAAAAGACCCGCCCGCAATTAATAATATTCTTGTTATATTGTTCAACACCCTGCCTTGTGCGATTAATTTGCAGCCTATATGTAACCCAACACACATTTCAAGGGAGCCTTGCTCCGGTGGCGGATTGCAGACCTCCCGCCTTCTTGGCGGACGAAGGGAGCGTGAAAGCATCGGGCGGCACCCACCTGCTAAAACAGCAGGTTACAATCGGCTGCATACGGCTTGGCGGGGCTTATTTTAACTTTCCCGGAGGAAACTGAAGGTGCAAAAACTTTTTAACGCCGATTTGCTTGACATTTTGCCGACAGAGCGAGGGTTCGTTTATGCTTGCAGAGAGACCCTGCCCGAGGGCGAAGAAGCAATCGCTTTTTATAATTACAATCAGGAAATTGATATTTTTGAAAAAATCCCTGTTCTTTCTTACATAAATTCAAAATTCGGAGAGAACGGAGCGGAGCTTGCAAGGGCTCTCGGGAATTTTGTTACTTGCAGCATTGCAAATCTCACCAACAGTTCAAAAGCCGTTTCATATGAAAACGGTGATTTTAAACTGCTCGGCAAGGCGGGAGAGATTATTGCCGAAACAAAGGTGGAATATCTCGGCAACCCCGCAAGCTCGCTTGCGGTTAACGGCGCAGACCTTTGGATGGTTGTTCCGGATTCAAACGCAATCATCAATTATTCGGTTAAGCACAACCGAATCGAATTCCGCATCGGAAGCGCAAAAGAAAAGGCGTTCTGCCACCCGGTCAACATTTCCGTCTATGAAAACAAGCTGTTTATCTGCAACGCTCATTCATATAAGATAAGAACCATCGGACTTGAAAATTACGACATTTCCGATTACTGCATATTCAATGAACCTGTTCTTAAATATTTCAGAGTCAAGGATATCGAATATGTTGTCATGCAGTCAGGCGTTTTCAGCCTTTAAAATCTAAATAATATAAGTTCGGCTCCGAGTTTGCATCGCAGGCCCGGAGCTTTATTATTTTTTATCCCTTCCGTAAGGAAAATGTAACTTTTCTTTAATCCCTTTGAAACCGCCCGGAATTACAATTGAATTCATTCCGATAAGGCGGTGTAAACAATGAAATTTTTAAAAAGAATAATTATATTTCTTCTGATTGCGTTTGTGATTTGTCAAGCGGCGCTTTTGACGAATTCCGGCATCAGATTTACGGTCAAAAGCCAAGCGGTTACGCTTTATAATAAGATAACCCAAAGCTCGGCAATGAAAGAAGTCAGAACGGTAAAGCCCGATTTCACCGAGGTTTTGCTTAAAGACCTGCTTCGTTCGGAAAAATGCGAGTGCAATCAGTCGCTGATGCTCATTAACAGCCGCCATCCCCTGCCCGACGGCTTTGAAGCGGAAATAACGCAGTTTGAGGATACCGAAGCGATGATGAACGAATGCGCCGTTGAGAGCTTCTCGGCTCTCAGAGAAAAAGTCACCGAAAAATTCGGAACAAAGCTTTTAATAATGAGTGCTTACAGAAGCAAAGAAGAACAGGCTGAAATATATGAGCAAGACAGCGAGGGGGTTGCCGCAAAGGCGGGAGAGAGCGAGCACGAAACGGGGCTTGGAATCGATGTCTATGTCAAATATTACGCAGGGAAGGGCTTTTTAAAATCCGAGGCTGGACAGTATGTCAACAAAAACTGCGGCGATTTCGGTTTTATTATCAGATATCCTCTGCTGAAAGAGAAAGAAACAGGCTTTTCATATGAGCCTTGGCATATCCGCTATGTGGGTCTGCCTCATTCGCAAATCATCGCCGAAAAATCTGTCTCCCTTGAAGAATATATTGACGGTCTTGAGCTTGACTGCGCTTATTCATACGGAGACTATATTATCACAAGGCAGGACGGCGAAAAAGTCATTGCACCGTCGGAATACGAATCCGTCACGGTTTCGCCCGATAATCTCGGCAATCTGATTTTTACATTTAAAATAAAATAGAAAAGTCTGCCTGATTTTGAGTGTTTTGTATTGATTTTTGATGATTTTTGTGATACTTTTATTATAATATTACAGTTATCGGAGGAAAAATCAATGAAAACAGCTCTCGAATACAGCAGTAAATTTGATATCAAGAAGCTCTCACGCTTCTCGATGAAAATGATAACGAGAATCTGCAACGAAATCGGCCCCAGACGCCCCGGCTCACCCGAGGAATTAAAAGCTCAGCAGCTCATGGCAAATGAGCTGAAAAAGTCCTGCGACAGCGTTGAAATCGAAGAATTCAAGGTTCACCGTCAGGCGTTCATGGGCTTCATTCCGTTCACGGTTGCCTGCGCAATTGCAAGCGTCTTTACATATGCGTTCGCAAATCCCGTTATTTCACTTATCCTTGTTGTTCTCGGCTTTATCCCTCTTATCCTTGAATTTCTCATGTATAAGCAGTTCATTGATCCCCTCTTTATCGCTCATCCGAGCCACAATGTTATCGCCAAAAGAGCTCCCAAGGGCGAGACGAAAAAAAGAATAATCATTGTCGGCCATTCCGACAGCCAATATGAATGGACTCTTAACTATCTTCTCGGCGGCGTAGGCATGAAATGCGTGCTTATCCCCGCTGTTGTCGGACTTGTAGCCGACCTTGTTGTTGCCGTTCTCGGCATTATCTTTGCGGGAACAAAAGGTGCTCTCGGCGCAGGCGAGCCTCATTGGCTCATGGTTCTCGGCTTCGTTGTCGGCTGTGTATTTATTCCGTTCCAGCTTGCGTTCCTGTTTTTCCAGAGCCATTACAAGAGCGTTCCCGGCGCTTCGGATAACCTTTCGGGCTGTCTTGTCGGCATGAGCGTTGCAAAAGCAATGCAGGAAACCGACACAAGATTTGAAAACACGGAGCTTGTAGTTATCTGCTCCGGTTCGGAGGAAGCGGGTCTCAGAGGCGCAAAGGCTTATGTTAAGGCTCACGAAAGCGAGCTTAAAGAAATCGAAACCTGCGTTGTTGCCTGCGACACCTTCCGTGACCTTGAAACAATGGCTGTTTATGACAGAGACCTCAGCGGAACGGTCAAGCACCATTGGGGCGCAAAACACCTTGTTCAGGACGCAGGCAAAAACTGCGGCTATGACCTTCACTTTGAATCAATCTATATCGGCGGTTCCGACGCCGCCGCATTCACTCAGAGAGGAATCCCCGCAACGGGATTTGCCGCTATGGATCCCACTCCTCCCCGCTATTACCATACAAGACTTGACAATGTTGAAAACCTGCGTGAAGACGCAATCGCCGCAGGCATTGAAATTATGATTGAAGCCGTTTGTATGTATGACAAAGACGGCATGCCCGTTGAAAGCAAATAAAGCAAAAATTTATCGCCGTGAGTTGCCGAAAGCTTCTCACGGCGGTTTTTTTTTGCAAAAAACGGACTGCAAGACTATCAGCCTGCAGCCCGTTTATGTTATGCTTATTATTTGCTGTACTCTTTGAAATCCTTGTAGATTTCCTCGGTGTAAACATTGTTTTCACTCTTGTCATGGAGAGGATACCAAACCTGAGCGAAGAAGGGATTGACCTTTGCTTCCTCGTCGTATGCCCAGCGGAATTTCTTCTGCTCGCACTTTTCAAGAGATGAGGGAAGCTCCTCGGGGCACCAATGTCCGCCACGGAGAACAAGGTTCGGGGACATCATGAACTCATGGCCGTGAGCGCACTTCCACTTAACGGGAGTATACATATCCTTGATCTCGTCAGCAAGGCATTCGCCGCCTCTGAAAGCAGCCGCCTTCTGAAGATCCTCAAGAGTGAGAGAATCGAAATCCTTGGTCTCGTCATAGCCGTGGTCAAGGATACGAGCCTTGGTCGGGTCGTCATCGGGGCGATAAATCTTAACCTTTTTCCAATCGCTGCCGATTGCATCCCATTTCTCCATTGAGCCGTAATATGCGTTGATTCTGGGAGCAACCTTATTTTCTCTCCACCAAAGAGTGCCGTAAACGGGAGTCTGGGCAATCTTCTTCATGAAGGGCTTAACTGCGAATGCGAACGGCTTTGCAAGAACTGCAAGCTTGAAGTAGAACTCAACCTTGTTCATCATGCTCTTGAAATATTCCTTGATGGGAACATTAGCTCTGAAGTGGCAGTATTTTTCAAGCTCGTCTGAGTCGAGATACCACTGACCGTGGAAGTTACGAAGCGTGAACCAATCGGGGTTGAACAGCTTCTTGGGGTCGCCGAGACCGAGAGTGCCGAGAAGCAGCTCTTCAAACTCCATGTTTGTGATTCTGTACTGAGCGCCTGAACCGATGTTGTAGAATCTTCTCCAGAACTCATCGGGGATATCGTCGCCGCAGACATTGACAAGAAGTCTGCCCGAATCCTCAACGGTTGCCCACTCAAGAACGCCGTTGATGGGAACATGATACATGATGGGCTCCATATTCTTGAGAATGTCGGCATAGAGAATGCCCGACTGACGGAGCGAAACCCAATATTTGAGGCCTGACTCAGCAAATACCGACTCAGCGATAACCTTACTTGTTGCATAATGGTCATAAACGCTGATCTTGATGGGGTCGCCGGTGCGTGCCCAATGGATGGGATCGTCTCTTTCGCCTGTTTCAGCAACCGTTCCGATATAAACAACCTTTATTGCATCGGGATCGGGCTGAGCCTTAACGGCATTAACGATGTTCTGAGCCGCAAGAACATTGGTCTTGATTGTGTTGATGGGATAATAATCTGCCGCAGGAGAAACCATACCGCCGACATGAAGAACATAATCCGAACCCTTAACGCACTCAAGAACGCTGTCATACTTCTTGAGGTCGCCCCAAACGATTTTAACCGAGGGGTCGTTCATATATGCGGCGAATTTCTTTCTGTTCTTTTCGCTGTCACGAAGAAGAACGACGATGTTGAACTGATTTTTCTTTGCATAGAGCTGTTTGAAGCCTTCCCAACCCATGTTGCCCGAAGCGCCGGTCAAAAAGACTGTCTTTTTCTGTGCCATGTGTGATTCCTCCGTTATTCTAAAAATTGCTTAACGCTATCTTGTATATATTAGCATAAAAAGCTAAATAAATCAACAATTATTTTGCAATTGTTGTTTTATTTTACAAAAAAATTTGATTTGTAACGGCTATTTTTCAAATTGAAATTTTCAGCAAATGCCAAGGGCGGTTTTCATGATATTTTCAACCGTAACCATCTGCTCAATTTCCTTTTTATTGCTTTCCGTGAATTTTGAAGCATCCTTAACACGGCAGTTATAACCGATATCAACGCCGCAGAGTCCGAGATGATATTTTGCGTTAACGGGATACATCTGGCACTCGGCAAGAGAAGCAAAGCCGAGGAAAGCCTGAACCTTTTCCGCCTTTTCGGGTTCGGTCTTATAGTTCTTGCAAAGCCATGAATAGATTTCGGGGTGGAAGTTTGCCATAACACCCGAGAAGCCCGCACAGCCCGCTCTGAGAGATTCAAGCAATGTTGCGGAATTGGCATTATAAATTTTGAGGCCGAGCCCCTCAACCGCTTTCAGCTTTGCCCTGATTTCATCAATATGACAGCAGGTATCCTTTAAGAATCTGAGTCTGCCGTCAAGGGCGCACTGCCTGAGAGTTTCAGGCGTCATAAGACGCTTGTAGGGATAAGGACATTCATATATTCCGAGACCGATTTCGGGAATTGACGAAACAGCCTTTTCGTAATTTCTGAGGAAAACGGAATCGTCCTCATCCTGCTTTGCAAAACGGTTGGCAATGAAAACATATGCGTCAATGCCCTGCTCAATGAATGCGTTGGCTTCGTAAATCTGCCTGTCAAGGTCATCGGCGGTATGACCCGAAGCAACAACACTCATATTGGCGGGCTTGTTCTTCATAATGAATTTCAGCAGTTCAAGCCTTTCTTCAAACGATAAAAAGAAAATTTCGCTTGACTGGCAGATTGCAAAAATGCCGTCAACTCCGTTTTCGGAATACCATTCAAGAATTTTCAGCACTCCGTTATAATCAACCTTGTTGTCATCGGTAAACGGCGTTACCATAGTCGGATAAACGCCGTCGGGTATGTTATTAATCATAGAAAAACCGCTCCCAAAATTAAAATAAAAGATGCGGCAGCTCAAGCCGCCGCAATTAGTTTAAACTTTCAGATGCACTTTGTCAATGCTATGAGCTTAATTTTTCACGGATTATTTCCAAAACCGCTTTTTCACGCCTTGAAACCTGCACCTGAGTCATGCCGAGCCGTCTCCCCGTTTTGGACTGAGTCAAGCCGCCGTAATAACGAAGCTCTATCATTTTTCTGTCACGCTCGTCAAGGCTTTGAAGCACCTGACGCAGAGCAAGCGAATCCGAAAGCTCGTTTTCGGGCGAATCAACGGGAATATCAAGGCTTTTTTCGCCGTCCTCCGAGCAGGTCAGAGAGACGGGCGGCATCGAGGCGTTGAGAAGCATTGCCGCCTCGGTTGAATCGATTCCGAGGCTCTCCGCAAGCTCTCCGACCGTCGGCTCTCTGCCGAGAGAGAGCGCAATTTCTTCCCTCTTTTTCAAAGCGTTTCTTGATTTTTCTTTTATGGCACGCCCGACCTTGACCGAGCCGCCGTCTCTGAATAGACGTTTTATTTCGCCGAGAATGACGGGCACGGCATAGGTCGAAAACGAAAATCCCCTTGATTCGTCAAAATTATCCGCCGCTTTAATCAGCCCGACGCACCCTGCCTGAAACAAATCGTCATATTCCGCTCCCCTGCCTCTGAAGCGGTTTGCACAGGCGTGAACAAGTCCGAGATTTTTTTCAACCATCTCATTCCTTGCGCTTTTTGTTTCAGTCATCAGAGGCTCCCCGTCCTTTGAATGACTTTTCAAGAGTTACGGTGGTTCCTTTGCCGACCTTTGAACGCACGCTGATTTTGTCGCAGAAGCTCTGCATGACAGCAAAGCCGAGACCCGCTCTCTCGCCGCCGAGAGTTGTGAAAAGCGGCTCCATTGCCTGCTTGACATTGAGTATTCCGCAGCCTTTGTCTTTGATTTTTACTCTGAATCGGGCATTTTCGTAGATTCCCGCCCATATGTAAATTGTGCCGACGCTCTGAGGATAGGCGTGAACAATGCAGTTTGTTACAGCCTCGCTCACGGCGGTTTTTATATCCGAAATCTCCTCAATATTCGGGTCAAGCTGTGCCGCAAAGGCGGCAACCGCCGCTCTGGCAAACGCTTCGTTGACCGAGCGGCTTTCAATCTGAAGCTTCATTTCGTTTATCGGTTTCAATTTTTTCACTCCTTATTTTTTGCTTTCAATGTTACAAGCTTTTCAAGCCCTGCAAGCTTCATCATGGAATAAAGCCGTCTTGACAGATTCACAACCTCAAGGTTGCCGCCGTAGCTTTCAACTATTCTGTATCTGCCGAGAACAAAGCCTATTCCCGAGCTGTCCATGAAGGTTACATCTCCGAAATCAAGGCGGACATTCGGCGCAAGTGCAGACTGAATCGCTTCGTCCGCTTCAAGGCGCAGAGCGGCGGCATTGTGATGATCCATTTCGCCGCTGAGCGCAACGGTGACACGCATCGGCGTTGAGCTGATTTTTATTGCCATTGAAACATTCCCTCCGTTTCAGAAAAAATAAAAAATCCTTTACCCGTTAAGGATAAAGGATTCATAATGAAAAATTTGTTGAATTGAGTAATGCGGTTAAAAATCAAGCAGAATATTTCTGACCTCGCCCGCAAGATAGAACGAACCGCAGACGAGCAAAGCGCAGTTTTCGGTTAATTCATTGAGTGCGGTTTCAACCGCCGTAACGGGATTTGGAATCGCACGGCAGTTTTCGCAGAATCTGTTTGCGCTTTCGGCAAGGCTCTGAGCGTCAAGTGCTCTCGGATTCGCCGCCTTTGATGAAATAAATTCCGACGCAAGCGGAGCAACAATCCGCAGATAAGCGAGATAATCTTTATCAGCCATCATAGAGCATACCATGATGATTTTTTTGCCTGAAAGATGCTTTCCGACAAAATCGGCAAGCACTTCTGCACAGCCCTCGTTATGGCCGCCGTCAAGAATGATTACGGGATTCTTTTTTATCAGCTCCGACCTTGCAGGCATTGTTGTTGATTCTATCCCCTCGGAAATTGCTTTGTCCGAGACCGATATTCCGAGCCTTTCAAGCGAGCGAACCGCCTCAATCGCCGTGCAAGCGTTATAAATCATATGTCTGCCCGCAAGCGGAAGAATAAACTCAATGCCGTCATAGGCGGCAGATGTACCCTCAAGCTTTTCTTCGCCCACGGTCAGCTTGCCCGTATCGGGGATAACAAGCCCGTTATTACGCTCTGCACAGGTTCTTTCAATAACTTGCAGGGCTTCTTCATCCTGAAACGGATAAGAGACGGTCTGAGAGCCGTCTTTTATTATTCCGCATTTTTCGGCGGCTATTTTTTCAACCTTGTCGCCGAGGATTGCCGTGTGGTCAAGAGATATTTTGGTTATCACGCTCACGCAGGGAGACTTTATGACATTCGTTGAATCAAGCCTGCCGCCGAGACCTACTTCAAGCACGGCAAAATCACATTTTTTCTTTTCAAAATAAAGAAAAGCCGCCGCAGTTATCGCTTCAAACTCGGTCGGCTGTAAGCCTTTGAGAGATAGGGCTTCAATTGCCGATTTGACCTCTGAAACGCATTCCGAAAGCTCGTCTTTTTCAATCATTTTGCCGTTAAACTGTATTCTCTCTCTGAAATCGGCAACATAGGGCGAAATGAACAAGCCCGTTTTGTATCCGCTTTTAATAAGGATATTTGAAATCATTGTTGAGGTTGAGCCCTTGCCGTTAGTGCCTGCAACATGGATGAATTTCACCTTATCCTGAGGATTGCCGAGCAAGCCGCAGAGAGCTTCTATTCTTTCAAGTCCCGGGTTTATTCCGAACTTTTCAAGAGAATGTATATATTCAATTGCTTCGCTGCATTCCATAACATCACCTGTCAAAACAGCCGCCGGCATCTCCGAAAAATCGGAGAAACCGACGGCGGGCAATCAGCCCAATTTTGCAATGCTGTCTTTAAGCATCGCTATTTTTTCTTCATACTTTGCTTTCTGCTCACGCTGACCCTCAACAACCGCTGCGGGCGCTTTGGCAACAAAGTTTTCGTTTGAAAGCTTGCCGTTGACGAAATCAAGGTCTTTCTGAACAGCCGCAAGCTCTTTGTTAAGTCTTGCTTTTTCTGCTTCAAAATCAACAAGCTCGCCCATGGGAATATAAATCTTTGCGTCATGGGTAACTATGCAAACCGAGCCGTCAATTTCAAATTCGTCGGCAACCTCAACCTCGGAGGCGCTTGCAAGACGCTGCATGAATATGCCGCCCTGCTCAAAGGTATCTTTATAAGCGGTGGCAATATAAAGCTTCGCTTTCTTTGACGGCGGAACATTCATTTCCGCTCTGCGGTTGCGGATTGCACGAACGGCGGTCATAATTCTTTCCATTTCCGCTTCTTCGGCGGCGAAAGCGTGGCTTTCGTCATACTCGGGCCATGCGGAAATCATAATTGACTCGCCCTCGTGAGGCAAAGACTGCCAGATTTCTTCGGTAATGAACGGCATAAACGGATGAAGAAGCTTCAGAGTGTTGCTCATGACCCAAACAAGAACCTGCTTTGCGGTCTTTGCTTCCTCGCCGTCTTTCTGAAGTCTTATCTTTGCAAGCTCAATATACCAATCGCAGAAAATATCCCAGATAAAGTCATAAAGCTTTGAAACGGCGATGCCGAGCTCAAATTTTTCAAGGTTATCCGTAACCTCTTTGGTGAGGCTGTTAAACAGGCTGACAACCCATTTATCCTCAAGCGCAAGCTTCTCGGGAAGCTCGCAGGGAATATCATCCTCGCCGATATTCATAAGAATGAATCTTGCGGCGTTCCACAGCTTGTTGGCAAAATTGCGGCTTGCCTCAACCTTTTCATCGGAGAAACGCATATCGTTTCCGGGGCTGTTGCCGGTTGCAAGAGTCAGTCTGAGAGCGTCTGCACCGTATTTGTCGATGATTTCAAGCGGGTCAATGCCGTTGCCGAGGGATTTTGACATCTTTCTGCCCTGAGCGTCTCTGACAAGGCCGTGAATAAGAACCGTATCGAACGGCTGACTTCCCATCTGTTCACAGCTTGAGAATATCATTCTCGCAACCCAGAAGAAAATTATATCATAGCCCGTAACAAGGGTGTTTGTCGGGAAATAATGCTCAAGCTCGGGCGTTTTATCGGGCCAGCCGAGGGTTGAGAACGGCCAGAGAGCCGAAGAAAACCAGGTATCAAGCGTGTCGGGATCCTGCTCAACCTTTCCGCCGCACTTCGGGCAGCAGTCGGGAGCGGATTTTGCAACCGTAACTTCTCCGCAATCCTGACAGTAATATGCGGGGATTCTGTGACCCCACCAAAGCTGACGGGAAATGCACCAATCCTTGATGTTTTCCATCCAATGGAAATAAGTCTTTTCAAATCTTTCGGGAACGAACTTGGTTTTGCCGCTTCTTACGCATTCGATTGCAGGCTCGGCAAGCGGCTGCATCTTAACGAACCACTGCTTTGAAACTCTCGGCTCGATGCTCGTGTGGCAGCGGTAGCAGGTTCCGACATTGTGGCTGTAATCCTCGATTTTAACGAGAGCACCCTCCGCTTCAAGGTCGGCGACAATGGCTTTTCTCGCCTCGTATCTGTCCATGCCCGTATACTTCGGATAATCGTCGGTAATCTTTGCATCGTCTGTCATAACATTGATAACCTCAAGGTTATGGCGCAGACCGACTTCAAAGTCGTTGGGGTCGTGAGCGGGAGTTATTTTAACAACGCCCGTTCCGAAATCCATTTCAACATATTCATCGGCAATAACGGGAATCTCACGGTGTACTATGGGCAGGATAAGAGTTTTTCCGATTACATCCTTGTATCTTTCATCGTTCGGGTTGACCGCAACGGCAGTATCTCCGAGCAGAGTCTCGGGTCTTGTTGTTGCAAGCTCCATATAGCCGCTTCCGTCCTTGAACGGATAGCGAAGATGCCAGAAATGACCCGCCTGATCCTCATATTCAACCTCTGCGTCCGAGATTGAAGTCAGGCAATGGGGGCACCAGTTGATTATTCTTTCGCCCCTGTAAATAAGACCTTTTTCGTAAAGACTGCAGAACACTTCAAGAACAGCCTTGCTGCAACCCTCGTCAAGGGTGAAGCGCTCTCTGTCCCAATCGCAGGAGGAGCCCATTTTTTTGAGCTGTTCAATGATTCTGCCGCCGTATTTTTCTTTCCATTCCCAAGCACGCTTGAGGAAGCCGTCTCTGCCGATATCTTCCTTGGTCAAGCCCTCTTTTTTCATCGCTTCAACTATTTTTGCTTCGGTTGCGATTGAAGCATGGTCTGTTCCGGGCAGCCAAAGGGCGTCATAGCCCTGCATTCTTCTCCAACGGATAAGGATATCCTGAAGAGTGTTGTCAAGCGCATGACCCATATGAAGCTGACCCGTGATGTTCGGGGGCGGAATTACGATAGTATAAGGCTTTTTCTCGTTTTCGCATTTGGCATGAAAGTATTTTCCCTTGAGCCAAAAATCGTAAATACGGTCTTCGACATTCTTGGGGTCATACTTCTTTGCAAGTTCTTTTGCCATAAGAAATCTCCCTTTCTTTCTTGTGAGACAATAAAAAAATCGCCTCACGGATTTTAAAAAAATCAATGAGACGAGTAAATTACCCGCGGTACCACTCATATTGCACGGAGAACCGTGCCGCTCTTTGGGCTCTGACAAGCCCTATGCATTCACGCAGCAATCACGGAAAGGGTCTACTCACTGTTACGCTTTCTTCCTTTCGGCTCAGGGGCTACAACAAACGCCTGCCGTTCACCGGCTTTTCACCATCCGCCGGCTCTCTTGGGAACGCATTTGCGCCGTCCTCCCCGTCAAAGCTTTTATTATTAAATTTGCTAAGATTTTAGCATAATAATCGTTTGATGTCAATATTTTTTTGATTTATATTCTCCGATGAAAAATGCGGCGCAGCCGAAAAGCTGCGCCGCACGGTGAGATCTGAACTGATTAGAAAAGTACGGGAACACGAGCGAGGATCTCTGCAACAGCCTTATTAACGATATCAACAACTGCGGCTGCATCGATTTCATTGAAATAAGCGAGAATCTGCTGAACTGCGTCAAGAATGATCTGAACTGACATTGTTTTGTCCTCCTGAATTTTATTAACAGCTTTTCGCTGTCATATTAATTATAAAAGTTTGTTCACAGTTTGTCAACAGATTTATCTGTACAATTTTGCATATTTGTCTGAATAATACCGCAAAAAGACTATACAATATTGCAGATTTATCTAAAAATAGATACCGTTTTTCAAAATATTGGTGTTTTTACTCTAACATGTCCATAATCGCCTGTTTTCCCGTTACGCCGATGCTCCTGTTCATAACCGTTCCGTTTTTCATAACAACCAGAGTCGGAATACTCATTATTCCGAACTTTTCCGCAAGATCCTTTTCGGAATCAACATTCACCTTGCAGACCTTAACATCGGAGCTTGCGCTCTCCGCAACATCACGGATAACGCTTGAAAGCGCCTTGCAGGGAGTGCACCAATCCGCAAAAAAATCCAGCAAAACCGTTCCGCTGTAATTCTCAACCTCCCGGGTGTAGCTGTCGCCCGTTATATCATAAATTTTCATAAGCTCCGTTCCTTTCATTCATAATGTATTTTTTCGCCTGAGCGGCGGCAGCTGCTCCGTCGCTGACGGCGGTAACAATCCGATGAAGCGGTTTTTTTCTGATATCCCCTGCCGCAAACACTCCCGAAGCATTCGTTTCGGTCGTTTCGTCGGCAATAATATAACCGTCGCAGTCTGTTTTGATTATTTCTTTAATAAGCTCCGTGTTAGGCGAATAGCCGACGCAGACAAACGCTCCGTCGCATTTGATAGTTTTTCTCACGCCTGTGTTTTTATTCAGAAACGAGATATTTTCAAGCCTGCTTTCTCCCGAAAGCTCAAATGCTCCGACAGCCGAAATTATTTCAATATTTATTCGCTGTGCGGCAGAAAAAATATTTATTTCATCGCCCGAAAGCTTTTCATTTTCATTTAGGATATAAACCTTTTCACATACATCCGAAAGAAACAGAGCGCAGCTCAAAGCAGGGTTTGCTCCGCCGAAAACCGCAGCTGTTTTTCCGCTGTAGAACATTGCGTCGCATACCGCCGAATAAGAAAGTCCTCTGCCGAAATAATAATCCTCGTTCTCCGCTCCGAGCTTTTTCGGCTTTGTTCCCATGGCAAGAATTACTGTTTTCGACTTGAAGTCGCCCATTTGGGTTGAAACGGTTTTGATTTTTCCGCTAAGATTCAGTTTTTCCGTTTCGGTATAATAAGTTTTTACTCCGAGCCTTTCCGCAGAGAGCTGAAACGCTCCCGAAAGAGCCGCTCCGCTTATACCGCCGGGAAAACCCGGATAATTTTCAATTCTTTCCGTGACAGCCATCATTCCGCCCGGTGCGGATTTCTCTATAACCGCTGCTGAAAGACCGAGCCTTGCGGCATAAATTGCCGCCGTGTATCCTGCGGCGCCTGCGCCGATAATCACCGTATCGTAAATCATATAAAATCCCCTTTCTTTTTATTATTCTGCTTTTTTTTAACGGAAATGCAAAAGAAAAAACAGATTACAGGTCAATTTCTCAAAAGACCTGCAATCTGTCAAATGCAAATTATTATGTTTTTATGCTCCGGGTATCAGCATCATTCGGTTTTCGTCAACCGTTTCGGTAATTCCGTCATTTTCCTGCATGATAGCTTCAACCGTTGTGTTATATCTTCTGGCTATATTCCAGAGGCTTTCGCCTTTTTCGCAGAAATAAATCGTCAGAGCACAGCTCTTTTCGTGCTTCTCGCTCCCTTCGGAAATCTCAATGGAGCTGATGTATTTTTTCATACAGCTTGAAAGCACAATTCCCGAAACGGCAATTTCGCTTTTAAGCTCAAGGCGGCTGTCTCCCGTCACGGCGCATGAACATGCCACAACCTGCGCCGAGCCGTGGCAGACAATTCTGTCGGCATTTTCTCTGAGCTTGAATGAGCAGTCAAAATCAACGGGCTTTTGCACCATTCCTATCTGACCCTCGGAGTCTCTGTAAACAACATTCGCCTGATATGTTCCCGAGGCAACGCATTTATCGTCTTTTGAGCCGAAATTATATCTGATATCCGAGCACCAGACGGCAAGAACGCAGTCAACCGTTACACCGATGCTTTCAAAAACAACCTTATTTGTGAAAGTGGAATTAAAGCTGTCGTTAAGGCGCAGAACCTCCATGCTTTTGCTGACATTTTTAACATCATAATCGGTTGAATATGCGTCGGAAATGAGCGAAATCGGCGCTTCATTAAATACAATCATGAAAGCGCTTATTCTCACGCTCAAATCAATCAGGCGCATTTCTCCCGAAGAATCAGCTTTCGGAACGGTTTCGCATGAGCTGACGCAAAGCCTCAGACCGCTCACGCCCGTTTCGTCAATTCCGTCAAGCTCGACAATCTGGCTTATCGGCATTGAATGCTCAACGCTCTCGATTGCACCGCTGTCTTCGCCGATATAATATATCTTGACATTGCAGTTACCTTTAACAAGCGCTTTGTTGTTGATTATTTTTATATCATCGGCAACCGCGCAGGGCG
>JBJEQC010000020.1:0-7300 GCA_051881555.1 Acutalibacteraceae bacterium | reverse complement strand
AATGGGTTTAATCGCTCTTTAATCCGATGTTAGAGAAGCCTTAGATTTGTTAGAAATTCCTTAATAAAAATACAAAATCCGCAATAAAACGGGAGCAACAATTTTTTGAGATTCATCGGTCAAAAACTCTTGCCAATTCTTCATATATATGGTATTATTAACGGTATAATATTCATAATGGGGGAGTTGGCGTGGAATATATTATCGTCGCCATGCTTGCGGCTGTTATCATTCTGCTGATTGTTCTGCTTGCAAGGCAGGGCAAAGGCAACAGCTCCGAGGTTGAGCGCAAAATTGACGGAATCGGCGAAAAAACCGCCGAGCTTTCACGCTCTCTCGGCTCTGAATTTGAACGCAGTCGCCGTGAAATGCAGGCGGGTCAGCAGTATATGAGAGCAGAAACCGCCGAAAAGCTCTCCGAAATGAGCGGAAAAATAGAAAAGCTCAGGCTTGATAACGCCGAGCAGGCGGGCAAAAACGAAAAGGTGCTTATTGAATCGCTGAACGCCATAAGGCTCAACAATATTGAGCAGAACGAAAAGCAGAGCAGAGCCATGACAGAAGCGGTTGAAAGAATGCGTGAAAGCAACGAGAAAAAGCTTGAGCAGATGCGCCTGACCGTTGACGAAAAGCTGACTTCAACTCTGTCCGAGAGGCTTGACAGCTCGTTCAAAACCGTTTCCGACAGGCTCGAAAATGTCTATAAATCCCTCGGCGAGATGAAAGAACTTTCAAACGGCGTTACTGCCAATGTCACAACGCTCAACCGTGTTTTAACCAATGTCAAGGCGAGGGGAACATGGGCTGAGGTTCAGCTCGGAGCAATCCTTGACCAGACCATTCCCGGAATGTACGAAACCAATTTTGTCTGTGTTCCCGGCTCAAAGGACAAGGTTGAATTTGCGGTTCGCATACCCTCGGGCGAGCAGGACGGCAGAGTCACATATCTGCCGATAGATTCAAAATTCCCGATGGAGGATTATGTCCGCCTTTGCGACGCCGCCGATTCGGCGGATGCGCAGGCTCTTGCCGCCGCCCGAAAGGCGCTTGAAGCGAGGGTTCTGGGCGAAGCGAAGATGATAACGAAATATATCAATGTTCCGCTGACAACTCCTTTTGCGATAATGTACCTTGCGACCGAGGGGCTTTATGCCGAAATAGCTTCGTCACGCTCGGGCATATCGGAGAAAATCAGAAGCGAATACAACATAATGATTGCAGGGCCGACAACGGTGACCGCCCTGCTCAATTCCCTTTCGCTCGGCTTCAGAGCCGTTGCCATAAACGAAAAAGCGAACGAGGTCCGCACCCTGCTTGCGGCGGCGAAGGTTCAGTATGACAAATTCGGCGTTGTGCTTGAAAAGGCAAGGCAGAAGATAGACGAAGCGGGAAAATCCCTTGACGAAGCGGGCAAGCGCAACGATATAATCCGCAAAAAGCTTCGCAATATTGAAGAAATTGACGGCGGCAACGCCGATACCATTTTAGGCATTGAAGAAAATTTACAGGAGGAATGACAATGAAAGACCCCAAAGAAATCCTTTCGCAGATGACGCTTGAAGAAAAGGCCGCAATGTGCGACGGCGCAGATTTCTGGCACTTAAAGGGCATGGAAAAATACGGCATACCGTCAATCACGGTCTGCGACGGCCCTCACGGACTGAGAAAAAAGGATTATTCCAAGAAAGGCAGCAGCCTTTCATGCAGCGTTCCCGCAATCAGCTTCCCGACGGCGGCAACAACCGCCTGCTCATGGGATCCCGAGCTGATTTATGAAATGGGAACTGCTCTTGGCAAAAAATGCCTTAAAGAGGAAGTCGGCGTGCTCCTCGGCCCCGGCGTTAACATGAAGCGTTCTCCGCTCTGCGGCAGAAACTTTGAGTATTTTTCGGAAGATCCCGTGCTTGCAGGCGAGCTTGCGGCGGGTCTTATCAACGGCGTTCAGTCAATGGGCGTCGGCACTTCGCTCAAGCATTTTGCCGCCAACAGCCAGGAGACCCGCAGAATGACCTGCGATTCGGTTGTTGACGAAAGAGCGCTCCGTGAAATTTATCTGACAGCGTTTGAAATTGCCGTTAAAAAGGCTAAGCCCTGGACGGTAATGAATTCTTATAATAAAATAAACGGCGCTCACGGCTCGGAGAATAAACATACTCAGATTGAGATTCTCCGTGACGAATGGGGCTTTGACGGCGTTGTAGTCAGCGACTGGGGCGCAGTCAATAACAGAGTTCTCGGCTTCAAAAACGGCAACGACCTCGAAATGCCCTCGTCAACAGGCTCGGGAACCCGCAAAATCGTTGAAGCAGTCAAAAACGGCGAGCTTGACGAAGCGGTTGTCAACGAAAGAGCGCTGAATGTTCTGAACCTTATCAAAAAGGCGGCGGACGGCGCAAAGAAGGATTATCAGTATAATGACCTTGACGATCAGCCGCTTGCAAGAAAAATTGCGGCGCAGTCAATGGTTCTTTTAAAGAATAACGGCATTCTTCCCCTCAAAAAGAGCGGAAAGATTGCGGTTATCGGCGAGCTTGCGAGAACTCCGAGATATCAGGGCGCAGGCAGCTCCCACATTGTTCCGACCAAGCTTGACAACGCCCTTGAGGAGCTTAAAAAAGAGGGCTATGATGTTGAATTTGCTCAGGGCTACGAGCTTTCGGAGAAAAAGGCGAAGAAAAACGCCGCTCACATCTCCGAAGCCGCCGCTCTTGCGGCAAAGTGCGAGGCTGCGCTTGTGTTCATCGGCCTGACCGACGAATACGAGGCGGAGGGCTACGACAGGCAGAGAATGGATCTCCCCGCCGCTCATAACGAGCTTGTCAGCGCAATCCTTAAAGCTAATAAAAATGTAATTATCGTTCTTGCGGGCGGTTCACCCGTTGAAATGCCGTGGAATGACGGGGTCAGCGCAATTCTCCATTCATACCTCGGCGGTCAGGCAGGCGGCGGAGCTGTTGCAGACCTTATTTCGGGCAAGGTCAACCCGAGCGGCAAGCTTGCGGGAACTTATCCGATGTCCTATGACGACACTCCCGCAAAGAATAATTTCCCCGGCAATCCCGCTTCGGTTGAATACAGAGAGAGTGTTTATATCGGCTACAGATATTATGAAAAAGCAAACAAAGCGGTTCGCTATCCGTTCGGCTTCGGCCTTTCATACACGACATTTGAATATTCAGACCTGAAGCTTGACAAAACCGAAATGGACGAAAACGATACACTCACCGTTTCGTTCAAGGTCAAGAACACGGGAACGGTTGCAGGCGCAGAAGCGGCTCAGCTTTATGTTGCCGACAAAGAAAGCACGATTTTCAGACCCGTCAAGGAGCTGAAAGGCTTCAAAAAGGTTTGGCTCGAGCCGGGCGAAACAAAGGATGTTTCAATCGAGCTTTCAAAGAGAGCTTTCGCTTTCTACAATGTAAATATCAACGATTGGTGCGTTGAGAGCGGCGATTTTGAAATTCTTGTCGGCGCATCAAGCGCAGATATCAGGCTTTCGGCTTCGGTCAATGTCAAGGCTCAGCCTGCCGACATTCCCGATTATTCAAAGACAGCTCCCGCTTATTATTCGGGCGATGTCCGGAGCGTTCCCGATGACCAGTATGTTGCGCTTCTCGGCAGAGAACTTCCGCCGAAAGTCAAGAGCAAGGATCTGCCCATCGATCTGAGCGATAACTTTGAAAATGCAAGTCACACAAAGAACGGCAAAAAACTCTATAATCTGCTTGTTAAGGTTGTTCCCGCAGGCATGGCAAGAGCGATTGCGGTTGAAACGCCTTTCCGTGATTTTATCAGCATGAGCGGCGGCGTATTCAGCGAAACCATTGCCGAGGGACTTCTTAAAATTCTTAACGGAGAAAAAGGCGGAGTCAGACAGATTCTTAAATGCGTTCCCAAAGCGATTAAGGGCGTAGGACCTCTCCTTAAAACAATCTGACGGAGGAAAGAAAATGAAAACGAAAAAATTCTCATTGAAGCTGATAAGCGCCGTGCTTGCCGCAGCTTTGCTGATTGCGTGCATACCCATGTCGGTCAGCGCCGACACGAGTGCAATTCATCTCGGCGTGCTTTCGGATATCCATTATTATCCGCAGGTGCTTAAAGGCGATAAGGGAGACAATTGGCAGGAGTTTGTGCAGAACAAACACAAGGAATATGACGACACGGATTCTTTGCTTGACAATGCGCTTGACGGCATTCTCAGAAGTGCGGTTCAGGGCGGAGAAAACTATGTTCTTATTCCGGGCGACCTGACAAAGGACGGCGAGCTTGAGGGTCATAAGGCTCTTGCGGCAAGGCTTGAAGCTTTTGAAGAAGAAACGGGCATTCAGGTTCTTGTTGCTCCCGGCAACCATGATATCCGCAACAGCAACGCCTGCTCGTTTGAGAGCGGAGAAAAAACCTCGGCAGAAAAGACTTCTCCCGAGCAGTTCAGAGAGATATACGCAAACCTCGGCTATGACCTTGCGGACAGCTTCTTTGTTCCGGCAGAGGGCAACAAGGGCGGAATGCTCTCCTATGCGGCAACGCTC
Organism: Acutalibacteraceae bacterium; assembly: GCA_051881555.1. Lineage (GTDB taxonomy): Bacteria > Bacillota > Clostridia > Oscillospirales > Acutalibacteraceae > CAG-177. Next base: position 2,768 of record JBJEQC010000020.1, on the reverse strand, counting down.
GGCGGCTACAGACTTATTGCCGTTGACACCTGCATGTACAGCGAGGATAACGGCGCAAAGGGCGACGAGCATCTGACAGACGGCAGAGTCGGCGACGACCTGCTCAAATGGGTTGTTGACGAGTGCAAAAAGGCAAAGGATAACGGACTTACGGTTATCGGACTTCAGCACCATAACCTCATTCCTCACACCGACATTGAGGAAGCAACTCTCTGGGCATTTGTCGTTCAGGATTGGCTCAGAATTGCCGACGCTTATGCCGACGCAGGCATGCGCTATGTCTTCACGGGTCATCTTCATGCGAATGATGTCAATTCTCATGTTTCCGATAACGGCGAGACAATAAGCGATATTCTTACCCCGACGCTTTCGGGTTTTCCCAACTATTACCGCACGGTTGACATTGTATCGGACGGCGATACTGTTAAAATTGACGCAATATGCCACGATATCGACGAATATCAGCCCGTCGTCAGCGACAGCGGTTTTGAATACGCAAAGCCGTTCAAGTATACATATTCATATGAGAGAACCTTCGGCGAGGGCGGCGTAAACGAGCTTGTTATGGGCATGATTGGCCCGATGATAAGCGATATCTTCGGCGATATTCAGCAGGCAGGCGGTCTGCTCGGCTATCTTGGAGAAAAGGGCATAGATGTTGAAAAAATCATTGTTGACGCTCTCGGCACAAACGGTCTTGAACTCGGACCCGTTGAAATTCTGACCGTCAGTCAGAACCTTATGGGCTTTATCGGCGACCTTGCGGGTCAGATTGACGAGGTTTATGTCAATCACCCCGAAGAAACCGTTGCAAAGCTTGAAGCTCTGATTAACAAGATATTGAATTACAGGCTCAGCGACCTGCCCGCAACAATGGTCAGCGAAAAGCTCGGCTATGAAGTCAATGCACAGGGCTGCACCTTCGGCGAATTTGCCGAAACGGTTCTGCTCACATATTATGACGGCAACGAGGACAGCTCAAAATATCCTTACATTGCAGATATTCTCGAACGCTTTGATAACGGCGAGCTTGCCGTTGAGGTGTTCAATCTTCTCAGAGAGGTTCTCATTACCGACCTTATCGAGGACGAGATACTTTCAAATATCGATTTCAACCCCGGCTCTCTGTTCCCGCCCAAAACTCTTTTCTATGTTTTCGGCAGAATACTTCAGGGCACGGTTGAAGCACTTCTCGGCGGAGACAACAGCTTCTGTAACCTTATTGACAGCGTGCTTTCTCTCCCCGTTGTTCCCGACGGCTACGGCTCAATCAATGAGATAATTGATACTCTTGTTGTTGACGAATACCTGACCTACAGCCAGTTTGAGTCATGGGGCGGAACAATTAATTGGATGCTTTCATCGTTCCTTTATGACGATAATCCCGAGGAGAAATCCGACAAGGATTTCTCAATGACCTACAGCGGACCCGTTGAGGTTGAAGCGACCAAGGAGAATTTCAGAGCTCCCGCAAACATTGCCGTAACGCTCGGAGATAATTCCGAATCGGAAATCAACATCACTTGGGTAACGAAATACAGCGTTGACGGCTCGGATATCGAGCTTCTGCCCTACAGCGAGGATCCCGATTTTACGGGCAGACCCACGCAGGACGGCAGGATAACTGCAAAGAGCGAGACTGTTTCAAAATCCTATCCCGGCGCAGACCTCGGAATCATCGGTCTGCTTGACTTCTCAAAGGATTATGTCAAGCACACCGTTAAGCTTTCGGGCTTGACTCCCGGCACAAAATATTGCTACAGAGTCGGCGACGCAGAGCGTGGCTGGTGGAGCGACACCGGCGTTATCGAAACTGCCGACGGAAACGGCGAGGGCTTCACCTTCTTCTATCTCTCAGACCCGCAGGCTCAGAGAGCGAGCCATTACGAGACCTATTCCGAGGTTATCGGAATGGCGAGAGAGCTTTATCCCGAAGGAAAATTTGTTGTTTCCTGCGGCGACCAGGTCGATTTGGGAACTAACTTCAAGTATTGGAATTACTTCCTCAATTCCACAGACGCATTCATGGATCTCCCGTTCATGCCCACGACGGGCAACCACGAGAAGAAGGGCGCGGTTTTAACCGAGAACTTTGAGCTTCCGAATGTTCCCGAGCAGGATGAGGATTCGGGCGTTTATTATTCATACGATTATAACGGCGTTCATTTCACGGTGCTCAACACCAACGATATCGTTGACGATAAGCTCAGCGACACCCAGCTTGAATGGCTGAAAAACGATATCAAGTCGAGCGATGCAAAGTGGAAAATCGTTGTGCTTCACAAGGCACTTTATTCCAACGGCTCACACTATGACGATGATGACGTTGTCGGCATGAGAAGTCAGCTCAGCGCTCTGCTCCCGTATCTCGGAGTTGATATGGTGCTTCAGGGTCACGACCATGTTTATCTCAGAACCGACGCTCTGAATGCTAATGCCGTTGTTCCCGTCAGAAGCGGAAATGCGGAGTTCGGCGGGCTTGAATACCGCATGAAATATAACCCCAAGGGCACTATTTATTCAATCTGCGGAACTTCGGGCGTTAAGGTCTATCAGACAAAGGATGTTGAGGCAACCGACAAGCTGTTCCCGAGAGCGGAGGCTATAGTCAACAGCGAATATCCGATGTTCTCGGCAATAACCGTTGACGGCGATAATCTCTATTATAACGCCTATCAGGTTATTGACGGCAAGGCGGAGAGAGTTGACAGCTTTGCAATAGAAAAGACCGAGGACGCCGCTCCGACGGATAAGGTCGGCAGTAACGC
>JBJEQC010000019.1:0-1713 GCA_051881555.1 Acutalibacteraceae bacterium | reverse complement strand
ACAATCCCCGAAGCATTCAAAGGCATATTCTGACACCATATGAAAAGAGCTCATCCAAACGGATGGGCTCTTTTTGATGAAGATTAATGATTTGAAATTGTCGGATTGATTGAATAATTTTATAAACCGGCGAAACGGTTATTATGTCAGCACGAGAGTTGTTATGCTTTTTGCGGGGAGTGTTGTTTTTCTCAAAGATCTGCCGCTGTATATGTTTTCACAGCCTCTTTCCGCATCCGTACGATAGATTTCGGCTTTGCAGTAAACGCCCGAAAGCCTTATTTCGCTTTCTTCTCCGTTGTTGACAAGCACCATCACGGTTTTTCTGCCGTCGGTAAAAGCAGTTGAAGCGATTTGGCTGTTTTCGTTAAAGCTGTCAAGCACTTCAATTCTTTTCATTCCCGGCTCAATGAAGCTTGAAAAATGCTTAAAGGCGTAATACCTTTGATAAGTCATAAGCCCGTTATCGCCGAAATCCAGCAAGCCGTCGCCGTTAACCGCAGTCCAGCTCTGCCACGAAACCGCATTGAGCAAATTCAAATCCTGAATTATAACATTCGCCATATAAATGCCGCTTTCAACGGTTGTTGAATCGATTTTAAGCGGAAGCTCGCACCATTCGCTCATTTCAAGCTTTTTGTCGGGATACTGCTCCGCAAATTTTAAGCCTGTTTCGGATTTGACCTGATAATTATTGTCAATCCAATAGCTGTGGCCGCTGTAAGTGTCGCAAAAGGCGTTCAGAATCTCGCTTGCAAAGAATTTATCAATATATTCATAATATTCGGGCGAAAGCTGACCGCTTTCGGGCCCGCAGAGCTTATAGGGCGAACCTCGTTTTTGCATTTCGGTCGCAAAAAGCTCAAGCACTTCAACCGTTTCATCGGGCGTGTAATGACAGCCCTCCTGACCGACCCAATCGCCGCCCCATGACCATTGAGGCTCGTTTATCGGCGAAATTGCCGAAACGGGATAGCCCTGAGAAACAAACCAATCGGCTATTGTCAGCACATAATCGACAAATGCCCCGTAATTCTCTTTGGGCAGATTTGACTGGTAAGGCTCAAGCCCGCCCGAGGCGTGGCCGCTTTCGGTCATCGAAAAATGCGGACTGTTGCAAAAAAGAATTATCTCCTTTGCTCCGTATTTAACCGCAGAGTCAAGCATCCGCCGGGCGTTTGCGTCACGGGAAAAATCATATTCATATTCGCCGGTTTGCTCATTGAAAACATAAAAGCTTTCAGTCCGCCTTGACGGGTCGCCGATACGGCTGTTCGGGTTATCCTTTTCGCCGCCGCCGATATTGTAGCGGAAAATATCAAGCCCAAGCCCTGTTTCATCATCATAAAGCAGCCTTGCAATTTCATCTGCCTGATCGTCGCTTTCGATATTCTGCGCCCACCAGCAGGAGCTTGTGCCAAAGCCCTCAAAGGTTTGATAAACCATATATTTATTCACTCCGATCGTCCGGGTATCGCTGTGTTCGTAAGCAGAAAAAAGAAAGGTCTGAATTGCCGCAAGTATCAAGCACAAATATTTGTTTATCACGGGCTGTTTCCTCCGTTTTATTGCAGAAGCTTTCGTTGATTAAAGCGCTTTTCGCCTGAAAGGGCTGTCCGATATATCAATATATACATAATATCACATATTCTTGAAAAAAGCACGGATTTTTTATTTAATTCTCAAAATATTCTTGAAACAGGCGCATTTCAG
>JBJEQC010000018.1:0-7402 GCA_051881555.1 Acutalibacteraceae bacterium | reverse complement strand
GGGCTGAAAATTCTCAACTTATCATCCGATGAATATACAATCCTTCATTGGCTTGCTCTTTTGATGAATTACCGCAAATTCCGATTGTCAACCCCGGTTATGCGCAGAGGTGTTGAATGGCTGAAAGAGCATTTTTTAATTGATATCGGCGAATATGATTTAATAATCGGTTACCGTGCCGATGATTCATACTTTTCGTTTGCAAGAGCGTTTGTAAGTAACGAAATTTCATTAAAACAGCTGAACTATGCAATGAGGCTCGGCAAACTCGGCGAACAGTATGTTTTGAAATCGGAAAAATCCTTTGAACGGATTAAGTTTATCGCTTCGGAATCGGCGGATAATACTATATACTACGCCCGCAGAAAAAAGAGAGATGACGAAGCCCGCAACGCTTTTTTTGATGAGCTTGAAAAGAATGATATTGACGGAATTTACATGAGAGATATTATCAGAGAGGAAATGACAAGTGATGACGCACGCTTACGATGAAATGTATCTTGATGATGCCATGAATAATTTAGGCGAAGCCTTCGACTATGCCGCAACCGTGCTGAATTTTCCTATGGATGATTTTCTTGATATGTTCATTATCAGCGGCATTGCAGAACAGTTTTCAAATGGAGTGCCTAAATTCGTTTCGGGGCTATCCGGAACGGAGCTTGTGTGGGAGGTTTTCCGCCGCACGGGTAAAAAAGCCGAGTTCCCTGCCCCCAAAACGGAATATGACTGTTCTCCTGAATATTGGTGCGGTTGGATATTGGCATTCTACCAATGGAATACAGGCAAGAGCTTTAAGGAAATAAAAAAATATCTCCCAATGAGTGAGATTTATAGGCTGTATCCGACTCTGCACGAAGCATCGGAATTTAAATTTATTGACACGGCAAATGCGATTTTAATGCGTAAAAATTTGCCTCCGAATTTGCAGACAATACGCAAGGCGGCAAGGCTTTCTCAAAAACAGCTTTCGGAAAAATCAGGCGTTTCATTAAGAATGATTCAGCAATATGAGCAAAGAGCAAAAGACATCGGCAAAGCTTCTTCAAGCAATTTGTTTGCTTTAGCTCAGGCACTCGGCTGTAAAGCAGAAGATTTATTGGACTGAAAGAATTTTATGCAAATATAAGCGTCATTTTATACTTGAATGCGAAACGAAAATTGCTTAAATAAAGTATTTTTATTGCATTCTTTTATTAAATAGTGTATAATATATGTAATTATGACAAAACGGGTGAATTTTATGCTTCTGACAATAGATATCGGAAACACCAACATAACCATGGGCGTTTATGACGGCGACAGGCTTGTTTTCGTTTCACGCCTTGCGACCGACCGTTCAAGAACTCCCGACCAATACGCCGTTGAGTTCAAGCAGATTTTTGATTTGTATCAGACTCCGCACTACAGCTTTGACGGAGCGGCGATAAGCAGCGTTGTGCCCGAGCTTTCGTCAACCGTCAGCGAAGCGGTTAAAAGAATCACGGGCTGTAAGCCGATGATTCTCGGCCCGGGAATCAAAACGGGAATGAACATTCTGATTGATAACCCCGCTCAGCTCGGAGCGGATCTGCTTGCAGGAGCGGTCGGAGCGGCGAACCTTTATCCCCTGCCCTGCCTTGTCATTGACCTCGGTACGGCGAGCAAAATCAGCGTTATTGACAGAAACGGCGCATTCTGCGGCTGCACGATTTCGCCCGGAATCGGAATCTCTCTTGACGCACTTTCCGCAAGAACCTCTCAGCTTCCGAACATCAGCCTTAAAACTCCGACCCACGCAATCGGCAAAAACTCAATAGATTCAATGCAGTCGGGAACGGTTTTCGGCTTTGCGGCAATGCTTGACGGGCTTTGCGAAAAGCTTGAGGACGAGCTTGGCGACAGGGTTATGACCACCGTTGCAACGGGCGGTCTTTCAAAAGACCTTGTAAAAAGCTGCAAACGGGATATCATATATAACGGCGAGCTGATTTTATACGGCTTAAAAGTTTTATATGAGAAAAACAAAAAATAAAATATACGGGCAATAACTTATTTCGTCAATCATGCGCTGCATCCGCCCGAAGCTGCCGCACTAATCTGCGGTTGCTTTAAAATTCATTGCGGAGCAGCAGCAAGGAGGAATATATTATGTCAAAATCCGCAAACACCCGGCGCATACTGCGCCTCACCCAGCTTTCCGTGCTTGTTGCGCTGCTGTTGATCTTCGGCTTCACAAGCATCGGTTACATCAAAGTCGGCGTTATTGAAATAACGCTGAATGTTATTCCCGTCGCAATTGCTGCAATTGTACTCGGACCTTCTGCCGGGGCAATATGCGGAGCGGTATTCGGCCTGACGAGCTTCTGGCAGGCTGTTTCGGGAATGAGCGCATTCGGCGCAGCACTTGTTCAAATCAGCCCGATTTTCACCTTCATTATCTGCTTTATTCCGAGAATTCTTGAGGGCTTGCTCACGGGGCTGATTTTCAAAGGGCTTTCCAAGGTCTGCAAGGGCAATTCCGTGCCCTGCGCCGTTTCAAGCCTTTGCTGCCCCCTGCTCAACACATTGCTTTTCGTCGGCTCTTTTCTTCTGCTGTTCAGCCGCACCGACTTTTTTGCTTCTCTCTACAGCCAGTCGGCGGCAAGCAACATTCTTGCGTTCTTCGCATGGTTTGTCGGCCTTAACGGAGCAGTTGAAGCCGTCGCAGGCTTTGTTATTTCATCAGCGGCTTCAAAAGCGCTTCTGACCGCAAACAAGAGAATACGATAAAAAACTATTCGGTAAGGTGATACTGATATGCCCATAAAGATTGCAAACGAGCTTCCCGCTCACAAGGCGCTTGAAGCTGAAAATATATTCGTTATGACCGAGGACAGGGCGGTTTCTCAGGATATAAGACCGCTTAACATTCTTATTCTCAATCTCATGCCCACCAAGGTTGAAACCGAAAATCAGCTTCTCAGGCTTCTGAGCAACTCGCCGCTTCAGATTGAAATTGAGCTTTTGCAGGTTAAATCTCACAAGTCCAAAAACATATCCGAAGAACATATGCTCAAATTCTACAAGACTTTTGACGAGATATCACAAAAGAAATATGACGGCCTTATCGTCACGGGCGCACCCGTTGAGCATCTTGAATTTGAGAAGGTTGACTATTGGGAAGAGCTTTGCGAAATATTTGAATGGAGCAAAAAGAATGTCTATTCGACTTTCCACATCTGCTGGGGAGCGCAGGCGGCTCTTTATTATCACTACGGAGTTCCGAAATATCCGCTTGAAGAAAAGCTTTTCGGCGTGTTCCCTCACAGATGCCTTGACCCGTTCCACCCTCTGATGAGAGGCGTTGACGATGAATTTTTCGTTCCTCATTCAAGGCACACCGAAAACCGCCGAAGCGATATTGCTCTTGTTAAGGATTTGCAGATACTTTCTTTTTCGGAGCTTGCGGGCGTTCATCTGATATCGGACATGGCGTGCAGAAATTTCTTTGCAACGGGTCATTCCGAATACGACAGAGGCACTCTCGCAAAGGAATATTTTCGCGATCTCAACAAGGGGCTTGACATCAAAATTCCGTTCAATTATTTCCCCGATAATGACCCGACAAAGACTCCGAAAATGACCTGGAAAAGCACGGCGAATCTTATCTTTGAAAACTGGCTTAACTATTTTGTTTATCAGCAGACGCCTTACGACCTCAACACGCTGTAAGAAACGAAAACGGCGAACATCATCCGCTCGCCGTTTTTCATTTATTCAATTGATTTTTCCCGTAACCAATGCCCAAATAAGCAGGCAGACAAGCACCGCATGAAGCGCAATTTCAAGCGGCAGACCTATCATGAATTTTTTATGCTTCGTCTTGTGCCTTATCGTTTTCATTGTTACATACATCGGCAAGGCACCGCCGAAAAGCCCGACGAGCATCAGAGTTGCTTCGGGCACTCTCCAGCGTCCCTTTTTGGCGGCGGATTTATCCGCAAGCGTTATCGCAACCGAAAATATCGCCATAACGGCAAAATAAATCAGCAGTAATTCAACAATAAACGGCATTTTTATCATTCCCTTTTAATATAATTAAAGTTGAAATCCGGAAACATCGAAAGGATTCAAAAATGAAAAAGCTTATTCCGCTTCTGTTAATTATATGCCTTTTGCTCCCGTCATGTCAACTGCATTCCCGTCAAACCGAAACAACGGTAAGCTCTCAGCAGTTAACCGAGAGCCAAATTCTGCCCGATATTTCGGAAACGGAAGAAACCGAAACGGTAACGGAGGAAGACACGGCTCATAGCGGCATTTCGTCCGTTATTACAAGCGTAACCTCTGCGGTTGTTTCGGTCATCAGCCCCGAAAGACCGTCTCAAACGGTCACTTCGGCAGCAGAAAAAACAACTTCCGCAAAGACGACTTCGCAAAAAGCAACGACAAAAGCGGCAACAACCTCTGCGCCGAAAACTAATCCTCAGACAACCTCAAAGCCCTCGGCTAAAACTGCGGAGCTCAGAGGCGTCTGGATTTCCTGCTACGACCACATAAGCGCACAAGGCAAAACAAGAGAAGAATACAAGGCGCAAACCGATAATATGTTCAAAACAATCAAGGATTGCGGGCTGAACACGGCTTTTGTTCATCTCAGAGCATTTTCGGACGCTTTTTATAAATCGGAGATTTATCCTTATTCGGCATATATTGCAGGCAAGGAGGGCGCTTCTTTAAGCTTTGACCCGTTTGAAGTCATGCTTGAAAGCGCAAAAAAATACGGCATTTCGGTTCACGGCTGGATAAATCCGTTCAGGGTTTCAACAAAGAACGACCCGAGCCTGCTCAGCGCCCAAAATCCCGCAAAAAAGCTTCTTGATTCGGGCAATGCCGACGGTGCAATATGTATTCTTTCAAACGGAATATACTATAACCCCGCCTGCACTTCAAATCACAAGCTCATTATTGACGGAGTTCGTGAGATTATCTCAAAATACGACATTGACGGAATACATATTGACGATTATTTTTATCCGTCAACTTCGGAATCAATAGATAAGACACAGTATTCGCAATATAAGGCAGACGGCGGCACTCTCAGCCTTTCTCAATGGAGGCAAAACTGCGTTAATGCCTTTGTCTCGGCTCTCTATTCGGCTGTGAAAAGCGCCGATTCGAGCCTGACGGTCAGCATAAGCCCTGCCGCAAAGCTTGAAAAGAACAAATCGGAGCTTTATGCCGACTGTGAGCTATGGCTTTCACGGAGCGGATATGCGGATTTGATTATTCCGCAAATCTATTTCGGCTTTGAGCACGAGACGATGCCTTTCGCCTCCCTGCTCGGCAAATGGGGTTCTCTGCCGAGAAATTCAGGCGTTAAGCTCGCCTGCGGACTTGCCGCATACAAATGCGGTAAAGCCGATGAAAACGCAGGAAGCGGCAAAACGGAATGGCAGGATAACACCGACATTCTCGCCCGCCAGCTTTCATCAGTCAGAAAGAACAATAATTACAGCGGCTTTGTTGTTTTCTCCTATCAGGATCTGACACGGAGCGGCTGTAAGGAAGAAATCGGAAATTTAAAAGAATCGATAAACTCAACGGGGAACGGACAATGAAAAAGAATAAAATTCTGATAATCTCAATAATCGCCGTGGCTGTTTTAATTGTCGGAATAATAACGGCAATGTTTTTAACGGGCAGATTTGATTCGCTGAAAGAATCATTCGCCGATGAAACAACAGCATCGGACATTACGGAAACAACCGACGAAACCTTGCCCGCCCAGGGCAGACCCAAGACCTCTGCGCCCGATTCGATTGTTGCCGCCGTTTATTCGGAGCTTTCCGAAAACAGCTCCGAGGAGCTTTCGGGCTTTTCAACGCTCGGCTTCAACACGGTCATTTTTGAGCTGAACTCCGACAATGCGTCCGATGTTCCGACGCTTCTCGGCTATGCAGAAAAAGCGGGGCTTTACAGAGGAATAAGGGCGGATATTTCCGCCGATTCCGCAAAAACGGAAGAATTTGTTAAACAATATAATTTCGATTTTATAATATTATCGGGCTGTGACGAAACCCTGAGCGGTTATTCCGAGAAGCTCTCAGCCGTCTGCAAGGCAATTAAGGAAACCGATCCGTCAATGTCGGTCGGCATTGAGCCGATTTATGCTTCAAAGGTCTCGGATTCGGTGACGGAGCTTGTCGGAAGCGCAGACGCAGACTTTGTTTTTCTTACGCATGACAGCGGAAAAGATTCGGCGTTCAAAACCGCTCAGACGGTGTGGAATGAAGAATCCTGCCCGCTTTGGCTCTGCCACAATCTCAGCGGTCTATCGTCTTTTTCAACCGAAAAGGCAACTGCGGCAGTTGAGCTGATTTCGGCATCGGCAGATATGTCCATGTGCCGTGCGCTTGCGTTCACTCCGTTTTCGGATATCTCAAAAGCAACGGGAACGAGTGCTGAAATAGTGCTGAATTATATCGCCAAGCGTGACACATATCTGCTTGACAAGGATTTTTCAATTACGAATTATTCAAAGACTGATATCACCGTTGAGCAGTCAACAATCACTTTCCGTGGCACGAGCAGCCCCGCCTATGACCTCGTTTGCAACGGAAAGAAGCTGACCGTTGCCAAAAACGGCGATTTTTCGGTTGACTGCAAGCTGAGTGCAGGCAAAAACACGATTAAATTTGAACACAAGGGCAAAACCTATACATATAATGTTACCTACAAAATAAAGCTTCTGAAATCCGTTTCTCCCTCGGCGGATATTTCCGTCCCCGGAGGAATGCTTGTTGAGGTTTCCGCCGTTGCGCTCAGAAACGCTTCAGTTTCGGTCAGCTTCAACGGCAAAACCTATAAAATGACTGAGGTTAATATTGAAACCGATTCCGAAAATGCTCTGCCCGATTCCGAGTCGGATTTCACAACCTTCACCGCCTCCCTGCCCACTCCCGACAGCACATCAACGGCGCAGAAGCTCGGAAGCTACAAGGTTACTGCAAAATACAATTCTCTCTCGGAGAGCTTGACGGGAGCAAAGGTCACCGTGACGGCAAAAGAGCCCGTAACCTCTCCCCCGACTCCGACCACGCAGACAACCGCCGTAAAGCCGACCGAAACAACAAAGCCGACCGAAGCATCTTCATCGGGAACCGATGCTTCATCCTCGGATAATCCGAGCTCAACAGACGCTCCCGCTTCATCATCGGAGAGCAAGACGGACTCATCTGCGGACAAGCTTCAGAAATATTATTACACAGAAAATTACGGTCTCGGAAGCGCAAAAATCTGCGAAATTATTGACAACTATGTTGAAGTTTATCCCGGCAACACAACGAGCACATTTTCCGTTCCCGACTGTTCGCCGCTTCTTAAAGGCACGGTTGATTATGTCGTTTCAGAAACAACGCTTGACGGCGACACCTATTAT
>JBJEQC010000017.1:0-7411 GCA_051881555.1 Acutalibacteraceae bacterium | reverse complement strand
CTGAGGGAGTTAACAATCAGCTTTTGTGAAGCACACTTCATTTGATTCAGGGCAGGTGAACGCAGGTTGCCCCTACCGTGTTGACGATGATTTTTGCTGTCCAAACATTTTGACAATTTAATATCCCGTGAAAAATAAAACGGTCGGTGCTTCGCTGAGGCACCGACCGTTTAACTTTGTTCAATTAAAATCCGAATTGGCTGAAATACTGGAACGGGTCAACATACTGAGCTGTTGTGGTTGAGACGGGCTCGGAGTTGCCCTTATCCTCAACAAGCGTTACTTCAACATCAAATTCGCTTGTTGAATAGTCGCTGTTAACTCTGCAAATCGAGAGGGTCATCTTATCGCCGACCTTGCCGCTGTCTATCTTCTCAATGAGGATATCGGCAGTTGTCAGCGGAGTGCCGTCAACGGCGGTAATCATATCGTATTTTCTGACCTGAGTGCCTGTAAGGGAGCTGTTCTCATCAATTTCGGCAATGATGAGCGTGCCTGCGGGTAAGCCCTTTATCTGAGCTATCATGCTGTACTGTGCGCTTGCACTGACAGAATAATACTTGATGCCGAGCTCGGGTCTGTTGGGCACATAGCCGTAGTTGATAAGGCTCTCAACGATTGTCTTTGCGGAAGTGATGGGGATTGCAAAGCCCATTCCTTCATAATCGGTTGCGGCAATCTTCTGAGAGTTGATGCCGATAACCTGACCGTAAGCGTTAACGAGCATACCGCCTGAGTTGCCGGGATTGATGGCTGCGCTGTGCTGGATGCACTTCATCGAATAGCCGATTTCGCTGTTGACGGGTCTGTCAATTGCGGAAACATAGCCGTCGGTGAATGAGCCGAAAAATTCAACGCCGCCGGGGTTGCCGATTGCATAAACCGGGTCGCCGACCGTGAGAGCGTTTGAATCTCCGAATTCTGCGGCGGGAAGTCCGCTTGCCTTTATCTTGAGAACTCCGAGATCCGTCTTTGTATCAAAGCCGACAATTTCTGCGTCATAGGTTGTGCCGTCCTCGGTCTGAACCCTTGCGCTGATGCCTGCGTCATTGATAACATGGGCGCAGGTGATAATGTAGGTGTATTCGCCGGACTTGTCCTCGCCCATGATAACGCCCGAGCCTTCGCCCGCTGCGGAGTTGGAATTCTTGGAATAAACAACAATTCCGACATTCGAGGGCTTGCATTTTGCGGCAATCTGAGCCGGAGTCAAAACGCCTTCGGTTGAAACCTTTGTCGGGGTGACGGGCGATTCATTGATGTTGAGGTTCGGACCGTCGCCGTTGTCAATGCTCGATGAAGAGGTTACGGATTTTGAGGAGTGCTTAACTATCGATGAAACGCCGAAGCCGAGAGCGAAAACAATAACTACCGCAAGGCAGGCGGCAAAGATTTTCAAGCCCTTGTTGCTTTTCTTTTTGGTGTTGTTAACGGGCGGCTGCTGAGCGGGATTGTTGTAATAATAAGGCTGCTGCGGATTCGGCTGAGTGTAGCCGCCGTAGGGCTGCTGATTCTGCTGCTGACTGTATCCGCCAGAATAAGGCTGCTGAGAATAAATCGGATTCTGATATGTCGGATTTGCAGAGGGTTCTTCAACCTTCTGAGCCTCAACATTGGGGATATTTTCGCTTGCCTGAGGCTGAGCGGCAGGCTGTTCGGCGCTTTCATTGTCGCCGATTGCCTGAGCGGCAACTTCTCTCAAATTTTCCTGCTGAGTTTCGGTGCTTTCATTTCTGTTTTCAAATTCTTCATTCATAATAATGCCTCCGCTTGTTTGTTTGAGTTTATTCTAAGCCGTTGTTGTTAAGTCAATTTGAACACAGCTTTAAAAAAGTTTCAACAATTATTGGTAAAATTTTTAATTGAGCGGCAGTTGGAAGATGAATTCGGTGTATTCTCCAACCTCGCTTCTTGCGGTTATCTGACCGCCGTGAAGCTCAATAATGGTTTTAACAATATAAAGACCCATTCCTGCGCCCTTGACATCATAACTGCGGGACTTATCGATTTTATAGAACCTCTCAAATATTTTGTCTATTTCTTCGCTCGGTACTCCCTTTCCGCTGTTGCGGATTTTAACAATGACCTTTTCAGCGTCGGATTTTGAACTGACCTCGATATATCCGCCCTCGGGAGTGAATTTAACGGCGTTGTCAATAAGGTTATAAATAACTTGATTTATCATATCCTTATCTGCCGTAACGGGATTGCTTTCCATCGTGTCAAGCCCGCGGATTTCGATATGTTTATTGTCAATGAGCTGTTCAAAGCCGAGCAGGGTGCGGAACAGCATCTCGGAGATATCAAAGCGAACAGGCTTCAGGTCAAGCTCGCCCGCTTCAATTTTGCTCATGTTGAGCATACCCGTGACAAGCCTTGAAAGGCGTTTGACCTCGTCGGAAACAATTTTAAGATACTGATTCTGCTTCTCGGGGCTTATCGTGCCGTCAAGGATTCCGTCAATGAAGCCGCCTATGGTCGTCATGGGCGTTTTAAGCTCGTGCGAAACGTTGGCAACAAAGCTTCTGCGGGAGGATTCGAGAGTTGCAAGAGCCTGAGCCATGGTGTTGAATGCCTGAATCAGCTCGTCGGTTTCGTCAACTCCGAACAGCCGCAGCTTTGAATGTTTTATTGAAATCCGCTTTGAAAAATCGCCCGTTGCATATTGCTTTGCCGCCGCCGACATCTCACGAAGGGGCTTGGTCAGTCTGTATGAAACAAGATAAACGAGAATGAACGCAATTGCAAAGGTGAAAAGCGTTGCAAGGAAGAACATTTTGAAAATCGTTGCGATATAAGGAGTCAGACCGCCGACTATCGGCTGGGTTGCAAAAACAACGGCAATCGTTTTGCCGTTGACTTTAACGGGAGAGCTGACGATAAAATGAATATCGCTGAGCATTCCGTCAAGGTCGCCCATTGTGCTGACCGTTTCTTTAACCGCTTCCGCCATCATTTCTTTTGGAATACTGTATTGGCTGTGAACCATGCACTTGCCGGTATAAAGCGCCATGTTGGATTGGAGAATTTCTTTGCAGTAAACAACATCGCCGTCAAGATTCGTGATAAACATATCGGCTTCAATGGCGTTTGAAATCTGCATCAGGGAGTTGCAGATAACGATAATCGAGCCTCTGCCGCTCTCGTCAAGATAATCGGATTCGAGAACATCGCTCGTGTTCTGAGCAAGGCTTGCAGTGTTTTCAACAAGCAGTTCGATTTTTTCATCCATCCAGACTTTTGATACCAAAAGCAAGAGAGCTCCGCCTATAAAGACGAAGCTTGCAAGAATAATTGAAATTGTAACAATGAAGTATTTCCGGAAAAGTCCGGAGCTTCTTCTTTTTGACATAAGAGAGCACTCCCGGATTATCAGTCTTTCGTTTCAAATTTATAGCCGACGCTCCAAACGGTTTTAAGCTCCCATTTGTCGGAAACGCCCTCGAGCTTTTCACGAAGACGCTTGACATGAACGTCAACCGTTCTTGAATCGCCGTAATAATCGAAGCCCCAGACCTCGTCAAGCAGCTGATCCCTTGTGAAAACTCTGTTCGGGTTGCTTGCAAGGTGATAAATAAGCTCAAGCTCTTTTGGGGGAGTGTCGATCTTTTTGCCGTCAACTCTCAGCTCATAGTTTGTAAGGTTGATAACGAGCTTATCGTAACGAACCTCTTTGATATCGGTCTGTGCGCCTGCTCCGCTTCTGCGAAGAACGGCTTTAACCCTTGCCATGACTTCCTTTGCGTCAAAGGGTTTAACAACATAGTCATCTGCTCCGAGCTCGAAGCCGAGAACCTTGTCGAAGGTCTCGCCTTTGGCGGTGAGCATGATAATCGGTTTGTCCGAGAACTTTCTGACCTCCCGGCAAACCTGCCAGCCGTCAAGAACGGGCAGCATTATGTCAAGAAGCATAAGGCTCGGGGAGAATTCCTGAAAAGTTTTAACGGCGTCTGCGCCGTTGTTTGCGATTGCAACCTCATAGCCCTCTTTTTCAAGATAAAGTCTTAAAAGTTCGCAGATATTGTTATCATCATCAACAACAAGAATTTTTTCCGCTGCCATGATTAAATCCCCTCCTATCGGAATTTATCGTCACTTTTAATTATACTCTGTTTTTTAAATATTTTGTGAATTGGCAAAAAATAAATTGTTACTTTTGCCCTTTGAAAATGAACAAACCGTTAATTATGAAACAGAAAAGCGGAAAACCGTGCAGCTTTCAAAGGGTTTTCCCGCCTCAACGGTGCATTGAGGAAATTCGGGCATATTGGGAGTATTGGGATAAAACTGGGTTTCAAGGCAGAAGCCCGCATGCTTTATGAGCGGTTCGCCGTGCTTGCCGGGCTTTGTTCCGTCAAGGAAATTGCCCGTGTAGAGCTGAACGCCGCAAAGGTCGGTGAAAACATCAAGCTTTCTGCCGCTCTCGGGGTCATAAGCCGTTGCCGCAGGGCCGTCGCCGTCATTGAGGCAGAAGTTGTGGTCATATCCACGGCACATGATGAGCTGTTCGTCATTTTCGCCGATATCTCTGCCGATGGGCTTCATTTTTCTGAAATCGAACGCCGTTCCCTCAACGGGGCGGATTTCGCCCGTGGGAATGCTGTTTTCATCGGTCGGAGTGAATGCGTCGGCGTTAATCATAAGCTCCTGACCGAGAACGTCGCCCTTGCCCGCAAGGTTAAAATAGGCGTGATTTGTCATGTTGATAACCGTCTTTTTGTCGCTGACGGCATAATAATCAATCTTGAGCGAGTTATCCTCAAAAAGAGTGAAGGTAACCTTGAAATCGACCTTGCCGGGGAAGCCCATTGCTCCGTCGGGGCTTTGATAGCTCATTTCAACACTGCTGTCGTCAATGATAATCGCTTTCCAGACGGCGGTTGAAAGCTCTGCTCCGCCGTGAAGACAGGTTATTCCTTTTTCGTTCTTTTCAACCTGATATTCCGTGCCGTCGATTGTGAATTTGCCGCCCGCAATGCGGTTTGCGTATCTGCCGACGGTCATTCCCTCATAGTCGGAATACTTTTCGTGACCCTCGATTGTGTCAAAGCCGATGAGAATATCGGCAAAATCGCCGTTTCTGTCAGCGGCATAAATGCTGTTGATCGTTGCGCCGTAGGTGAGAATGTCAACGGTTGTTTCGCTTGAATTTTTGAGCGAATAGCAGTCAACGGTTCTGCCGTCCGCAGTTTCTCCGAAATAGTTTTTAACTATCATGATAAATACCTCCCGGGAGCTGTTATTTTGTTATTTCCCAAATGTTATAGCGTGTACGTTCGGCGGTCTTTTTGCCGAACTGAATCGCCCTTTTCGGGCAGCGGTTGATGCAAGCCGTGCAATGCTGACATTTGGATTTTATCCAGACGGGCTTGCCGTTCTGAAGCTCAATTGCGCCGTCGGGGCAGTTTTTGGCGCACATTCCGCAGGAAACGCAGTTTGAATCCGCATAAAATTTTGAAGTTGTTCTGAAAACATTATAAAACGGATACAAAACGGCGGTTTTCGCCTTGTCCGCAAAATTTATTTCGCTTCTTTGCGCCCGGGCGTTGATGTCATCGCAGATTCCGTCAAGCTCTTTGTCGGCGTGTCTGAGAAAACGCAGGCTGTTCTCTTTTGTGCAGGGGTTATACATAACGACGTAATTATCGGGCATTCTGAGAGAAAAGCTGTAGTTGATTTTTGCTCCGAGAGCTTTTTCGAGAAGCTGTGCGGCGGCTCCCGTGCTTGCTCCGCAGGTGATAACGCAGTAAACATAGCTGCCGAGGCTGCCTTTGACTGCGGCGGCAAAACGCTTCACGGCTTCGGGCAGACCCCAGAAATATACGGGGAAAACAAAACCCGTTCTTTCGTCCTTAACGATTTCTGCTTTGCCGTTCAGGATATCCGCCATAGAAACGGCACGGTCGCCCGTCTTGACGGCAAGCTTTTCTGCGGCATATTTTGAATTTCCCGTTCCGGTGAAATAATAAATCAACGCCGATTCCTCCCCATAATATAATTGTATAATATTACCTTAACTGTTAACAATTGTAACATCAGGAAATTTTTTTGTCAATAAGTAAGAAGCGCAAAGCGTGGCATAATATGAAAGAACCGAGAGTTCAAAAGCTTGCCGATTGGATTAGATCGGTAAGCTGAAATCAATAACAAGGAGAGAGCTTTCCCATGGAAAACAATAAGCAGAATCAGCAGAACAACCAGCAGAATCAGAAGCAGAATCAGCAGAACAACAAGAACCAGCAGCAGAATCAGAGAAATCAGAAAAACAGAGAAAACTTCTGATAACGGCAAAAAATCCCCGGGCTTCGGCTCGGGGATTTTCAGTGAAAATATTATTTTATCATATTTATCAGCACAAGAATGTAGTGATAAACAACGGGCAGAAAGATTGACGGAAGCATGTTGAGAGTTTTGAACTTTTTGTCGAAAATGAAATTGATTCCGATAGCCATGATGATTGAATATCCGACGGCGCAGAGCTGAGTGAGCACATCGCCCTGTAAAATTCCGCTCAGAGAGCCTGCAAGCAGGGTTATGCCGCCCTGATAAATCAGCAGGGGAATAAAGGTGAAAATAACTCCGAAGCCGAGCGTTGCGCCGAAAATAATTGCCGTTGTGAAGTCGAGCGCACTCTTGACGAAAAGCACCGAGCTGTCGCCCTGAAGCCCGTCGTTGATTGAGCCGATTATCGCCATTGCTCCGACGCAGAAAAGCACCGTGCCGTTAACAAAGCCCGAGGCAAAGCCGCCCGCCCTGAATTTGCTTTCAATCTTGGTGCAGAAGCCGTTGAAACGCTGTTCAAGCTTCAGCATTTCGCCGAACAGAGTGCCGATGACGAGATAAACGACGAGCAGCAGCTCACCGCTGCTTGAAATTTTCCCGTCGGCAACCGAAAACATATTTGAAATAACGCCGTTAAGGCCGATAATCAGAATCGCAAGCCCGAGGGATTTGTTGACGCTTTCGGTGAAGCTGTCTTTGATTCCTTTTTTGAAAATCAGACCGATTGACCCGCCCGCAATAACTGCGACGCAGTTAACCAGAGTTCCTGTCATTTTTAGCTTCCTCCGTATTTCCGTAACCACAAATAGTCTTATTTACGGTTCATCAGTTTAACACTTTACATGGCAAAAGTCAACATCTGAGCGGAAATATATTAAAAACAGCCGTCAGAATCCGAAAATTTCCGAGATTCCGTTAATAATCATGCAGGCGGCAACGCCCATTGCGGTCGGCAGAGCGGCGGCGAGCAAGGTGTATTTCAGACTGCCCGTTTCCTTTTTGATTGTCAGCACGGTGGTCGAGCAGGGCCAATGCATGAGCGAAAACAGAATAAAGCAGATTGCGGTTGAGTCGGTCCAGCCGTTTTCTGTCAGTATCAGCAGAATATCCGACGCATTCCCGATTTCGG
>JBJEQC010000016.1:0-1722 GCA_051881555.1 Acutalibacteraceae bacterium | reverse complement strand
AGGAGAAGCTTGAAACGGAATACGGGCTGAAGCTTGACCGAAAAGCGGTTAAAAGAAATCTCACGGATCTGGTTGATATGGGCTTTGATATCGGTTATTCGGAGCGAATACGCAAAGTAAAAAGCGACGATGATGAAAAAGAAAATGAATATGAAAAAGAAAATGAAGATGAAGAAACCGTTCTGTCCGATTGGTACATAATCCGAACCTTTGATGACAGCGAGCTGAGGTTGCTTATCGACAGCATTCTTTTTTCGAAATATATCCCTTACAGTCAATGCAGGGAGCTTATCGAAAAGCTTGAAAAGCAGTCGAACAAGTATTTTTCGGCAAAGGTGCGCCATGTTCGCAATCTGCCCGTAACCATGCCCTCAAACAAGGAGCTTTTCTATACAATTGATATTCTTGACGAGGCTATCGAGCAGGGAAAAAAGGTGAAATTTCATTATTCGGATTTTAACCTGAAGCTGGAAAGAGAAAAAAGAATTCATCACGGCGAGCTTGCCGAATATATTGTTAACCCTTATCAGATGGTTGCAACCAACGGGAGATATTATCTTATCTGCAACTATGATAAATACGATAATATTTCTCACTACAGAGTTGACAGGATTATTGACATTGAAATTCTCGATGAACCCGTAAAGCCCATGAAAGATGTTACGGGCTATAAAAACGGGCTGGATTTGCCGAAGCATATGGCGGAGCATATTTATATGTTTTGCGGAGAGAGCGTCAACGCCAAGTTCAGAGCAGACAAATTCGTTGTTAACGATATTGTCGATTGGTTCGGAACAGGGGTTAAGTTTTCAAATGAAACCGAAAATACCGTTGATGTCAGCGTTAAGGTCAACGAAATGGCAATGTTCCATTGGGCGATGCAGTACGGAACTCATGTTGAAATGCTTGAACCCGAATCGCTTCGCAGTAAGGTTGCCGAGGCAGTTAAAGGAATGAACGAAAAATACAACGGTTGATGTTCGCTTTTTGACGCATTGTTTGCCGTATAATAGGCTTGAAAAAAGCTGAAAGGAGAATGTTCCATGGAGAATGTTTTCATTACTGTTACGGGTGTTAATCATTATTACGGCATGAAGCCCTTTAAGGTTGGCAAAATTTTTAAAATCAGAAAGGATTACGATAACCTCAATGACGATGAGGCAATTTGCGCCGAGCTTCCCATGATTGACACAATCGGTTATGTCGCAAACAGCGCAAATACCGTTTTTTCGGGCACGGTGAGCGCAGGCAGACTGTATGACAGAATCGATGATTATGCCTACGCTCAGACGATGTTTATAACTCATTCAAGCGTTATTGCTCTTGTGCTCCCGCCCGAATCGGTTGAAGAACAAAACGATGCGCCGATAAATGAAAAGGAAAGTGCCGTTGATAAATCGGGCGTAAAGGCTAAAATCGGTTTTTAAAAATAACGGTTTTTCAAATTAATATCAGAATTATTTTAGAAAATTTCTTGCGGATGTTCGCTTTTCCGAACATTCAATATGCTACAATTTCCCTGCAGTTAACTGCAGGGAATAATTTTTTGGAGGAATTTTATTCTGATTTGATTCCGACACCGTTACCGTAACCTTCTGAAAAGCGGAGAATATCCGTTAAATAGGGACAAAAAGGGGAGTTTAATAATAAAAACAGCCGGGTCCGCTTGCGGGCTCGGCTGTTTTGCAGTTTTTATTCGGTTATCAGACGGAGATTTCGATT
>JBJEQC010000015.1:0-1734 GCA_051881555.1 Acutalibacteraceae bacterium | reverse complement strand
GCATTTTCAATGAACAGCTTCAAAAGCTTGACACTGACCACATAGATTTTTATCTCCTCCATGCCGTCAATAATGACTCATGGGATAATATTGTTACAAAATTCGACGTTTTGCCGAAGCTTGAAAAGCTTAAAGCGGAAGGCAAAATAAAACATATTGGCTTTTCTTTTCATGATGACCTTTGGGTTTTCAAAAAAGTAATTGACGCATACGACGGTTTTGAATTTTGCCAGATTCAGTTTAATTATATTGATGTTGACTATCAGGCGGGTCTTGAAGGTCTTGAATATGCCGCTTCAAAAGGTCTCGGCGTAATTGTTATGGAACCGCTCCTCGGCGGAAAGCTTGCTTCTCCGAATGAAATAGTTGCCGCTAAGCTTTCTGCCGAAAAAACTCCCGTTGAATGGGCGCTTGATTTCGTTTGGAACAGACCCGAGGTTTCAATGCTACTCAGCGGCATGGGCAATATGCAGATGGTAAGCGATAACATCGGATATGCCGACAGAAGCAACCCCGGAATGCTCTCGGAAAACGATCTCGCCATGCTTTCTTATGCAAAGCATGTTTTTGATGAGATGGTTCTTGTTCCCTGCACGGGCTGTGAATACTGCATGCCTTGCCCGTCGGGAGTTAAAATTCCGAAGGTTTTTTCAGCATTTAATAACATAACGACAGGCGGCAGAAGGGTAGTCAAAGATATTTTCCCCGATATCGAAACCAACGCTTCACTTTGCAAAAAGTGCGGAAAATGCGAGAATGCGTGTCCCCAGCATATAAAAATAATTGACACGCTTAAAACGATAATTGACAAATTTTAATGGGGTGAAGCATATTGAAAATTTTGTTTCAAGGAGATTCAATAACCGATTGGGGCAGAGACCGTTCGGATTATCATAATCTCGGCGAAGGTTACCCGCTTTTTGCATCCGAGTATATTAAGCGGGAGAATCCCGAAACCGAGTTTGAATTTATTAATCTCGGAATAAGCGGAAATCAGACTGCAGACCTTGTTGAAAGGCTTCAAAGCGATTTCATTGACATTCAGCCCGATCTTGTTTCAATAATGATCGGTATTAACGACACATGGCACAGAGCTGAAAATCGAAAATGGGTAGGCAATGATGTTTTTGAAGCCAATTACCGCAAGGTTCTTTCCGAAATAAAAGAAAAAACAAGCGCAAAAATTCTGATGCTTGAAGCGTTTTTGCTTCCCGTGCCCGATAAAGAATATTTCAGAGTCGATCTTGACCCGAAAATTCAGATTGAACGGAAGCTTGCAAGGGAATATGCGGATTATTTTATACCCGTTGACGGCTTGCTTGCACAGGCTTGTATCGGTAAACCCGCATCTCATTGGTCAGATGACGGAGTTCATCCGAACAGAAACGGCGCAGAATTTATCGGCAGACTTTATGCCGATGCTTTTAAAAAAATGGTTGAGTTAGGAATCCTGTAAAATGAAAAAATTATCTAAAGTTTTAAATTATATTTTTGTTGACGGACTTTCGGGCATGGCGCTCGGTTTGTTCGCAACGCTGATTATCGGAACAATTCTTGATCAGATAGGCGGCTTTCTTCCCGAGAGAGTCGGAGTTTACTTAATTTCGATTGCTTCTGTTGCAAAATCTCTTACCGGTGCAGGTATCGGCGTCGGAATGGCGTTTAAATACAGCAG
The DNA here is from genome assembly GCA_051881555.1 of Acutalibacteraceae bacterium. Classification (GTDB taxonomy): domain Bacteria; phylum Bacillota; class Clostridia; order Oscillospirales; family Acutalibacteraceae; genus CAG-177. The sequence continues at coordinate 59 of JBJEQC010000015.1, read as the reverse complement.
TTCGCCTCTCACGGGCGTTTCAGCCGCTGTTGCGGGCATGGTCGGAGCTTTTGCTTCAA
>JBJEQC010000014.1:0-1737 GCA_051881555.1 Acutalibacteraceae bacterium | reverse complement strand
CACGGTCAACATATCTCTTGCCGCAGATATGAACGAACGGTTCGTCGGAAAGCCAGGCTTTGTAGGCATAAAAAGCGTCTTTTTTATATTTGCGGTCAAAGGTGATAAGTCCCTTATGGTTCTGACCGTTTTCGCCGCCTTCGTTTCTTGCGTCTGCGCCGAAATCGAACATATTCCAGACATGGGTTGCCCAGATATAGGGTCTTGTGAAGAGCTGTTTTATAAGCTCCTCATGGTAATATGCCTGATATTCCTCTGTATAGTCGCCCTGAACGGGGTTTGAGGTGTGCCAATTCAGCGCCTCACAGCCGTATTCGCTCATGCCGACGGGAATATCCGGAAATTCCTTGTGGAAATTATCAAACCAAGGGCCGTTCATCGAGGTGTCGCCGCCGTACCAGCCGAAATAGTGGTTAAACGAAACGACATCGGGAATCTGAATATACGGGTCATGGATATCGCACATTGAAACAACCGCAACGGTCGTGAGCCTTGTTTTATCCATATCGTGCACAAGGTCATTGAGCATACGGTGATTATCAAGAAGCTCGGGCGTTGAGCCGTTCATCGTAATCTCATTTGAAAGCCCCCACACAACGATGCTTGCGTGGTTATAGTTCTGCATAACCAGCTCTTTCATCTGCGAAACGGTGTTTTCCGTGCCCGAATCCATATGCTTTGAAATATAGGGGATTTCCGCCCAGATAACAAGACCCTTTTCGTCGCAGAGGTCATAGAAATACTGATCGTGCTGATAGTGAGCAAGTCTGACGGTCGTTGCGCCGACTTCGCAGATAAGCTCAACATCCTGCTCATGATGCTCGGGAAGAAGGGCGTTGCCTATCCCCCATCTGTCCTGATGCCTTGAAACACCCCTGAGCGGATAAGAATCTCCGTTGAGAATAAAGCCCTTTTCGGGGTCAATCGAGAAAGTGCGGCAGCCGAATCTTGCGCTAACATTGTCAAGAACCTCGCCGTTCTCAACAAGCTTCGCTTCGGCGGTGTAAAGATAGGGATTCTTTCTGCCGTGCCAAAGGTTGACGCCTTTTATTTCAAGAACTGCCTTTGAATCCGAAACGCCCGAAACTGCGCTTGCAACCTCTGAGCCCTGTGAATCGGTGATTGTGTATTCAACCGTCTGACCGTCTTTTGTGCCCGTGAGATAAGTCTCAATTTCAACATGAGCGTCTTTGCCGTCAACCGTCGGAGTGACCCTTATTCCCGGTGCGCCGTAATAATCAAGGTCAAAATGAGAATTGCTCACGGCAATGATATTGACATCTCTGTAAAGTCCGCCGTAGAAAGTGAAGTCCGCCATCTGAGGATAAACGGTTTCGTTGGGGCTGTTGTCAACGGTTACGGCAATGAGAGTTTTACTTTCAAGACTGTCCGTGATATCAACTCTCCAGGTTGAATATCCGCCGTCATGGCTTGCAAGCTTTTTGCCGCCGACATAGACCGAAGCCGATGAGTTTGCGCCCTTGAATTCAAGATAATATCTGTCCGCTTCGGGAAGCTCATCCTTTGAAATCTCTTTAACATAACAGCAGGTGCCTCTGTAATAATCGTTTTCGCCGTCCTGCCCGTCAATGGCGTTCCATGTGTGAGGAAGATTGACAAAATTCCATTTTTCGGGAATAGCCGCAGGAATTTCTGATTCCTTGGCGAACGCCCATTTTCTGTTGATATTTATAACCTTTCGCATATGCTGCACTCCTTTTTTGCTTATTATTAATT
>JBJEQC010000013.1:2628-7599 GCA_051881555.1 Acutalibacteraceae bacterium | reverse complement strand
TTTTCTCTTGTAATTCAGGCAAAAAGCCATTATAATAGTTATTATAATAGGGTAATAGTGTATAATTTCTTTAAGTTTTGACTTTCCTGCCGGTTCGGGCGGTCAATCTGATTAAATCGTAAAGGAATGATAACATGTCCGTTGAGACAGTCAGAAAATATCTTGACGGTTTCGGAGTCGGAGACAGAATCCTTGAATTTTCAACCTCATCGGCAACCGTTGAGCTTGCCGCCGCCGTGCTCGGAGTTATTCCCGCAAGAATTGCAAAAACCCTTTCGTTCAAGACTCCCGGCGGCGCTCTGCTCGTTGTTGCCGCAGGCGACGCAAAGGTCGATAACCGCAAGTTCAAAGAAACCTTCGGCTTAAAGGCGAAAATGCTTTCCGCAGAGGATGAGCTTTCGCTTGTCGGTCATCCCGTCGGCGGCGTTTGCCCGTTCGCCGTCAATCCCGGAGTTCCTGTTTATCTTGACGAATCTCTGCGAAGATTTGAAACCGTATATCCCGCGGCGGGCAGTGCAAACAGCGCAATTGAACTCAGCTGCGATGAACTTGCCGAATTTTCGGGAGCAGAGCGTTGGGTTGACTGCTGCAAGCTTCCGTCGGAGACGCTTTAATGCTTTTGATTCGGTTTTTTACCGAATTGTAACCGTTTCTTCACAGTATATTAATTGAATCAGCAGCCCTCAGGGGCTATAATCATAGTGATGCTCCGCATCATGGCTTCAGGAGGAAAAAAATGAGCAAAAAATATGTTATTTCCTATGACATAGGAACAACCGGAGTTAAAACCTGTCTGTTTGAGATTGACAAAGAAATAACTCTTATCAGTGCGGCAATGGAGGGCTATAATCTCTACACCCTGCCCGACGGCGGCGCAGAGCAGGATCCCGAGGAGTGGTGGAGTGCAATATGCTCAACAACCAAAAAAGTTTTTTCCGAGTGCAGCATTTCGCCCAAACAGATTGAGGGCATTTCTTTCTGCTCCCAGATGCAGGGCCTTGTGCTTGTTGACAAAGACGGCAAGCCCGTTCACAGAGCGTTCAGCTACATGGATCAGAGAGCAAGAAAGCAGCTCAAAGAGGGCATTGCAAACGGCTTGAAGGTTGCGGGTGCAAATGTAACGAAGCTTGTTCCCTCCCTGCTCATAACGGGTGCGGCGGCTCTGAGCGTTAAGGACCCCGTCTGGAAATATAACTGGGTCAGAGACAATGAACCCGAAAACTTCAAGAGAGTTTACAAATGGCTTGATGTTAAGGAATACATAATCTGCCGCATGACGGGCAGATTCATTATGACAAGAGACTCCGCTTTTGCAACTCTCCTTTATGATATCCGCAAGGGTCACGAGGATTGGAGCAAAACGATGTGCAAGCTCCTCAATGTCAATCCCGACCACCTGGCTGAAATCGTTGAATGCACCGACAAGGTCGGCGGACTGACTCCCGAAGCGGCGGCAGAACTCGGCCTTGAAGTCGGCACGGCTGTTTTTGGCGGCGGCGGAGACGCATCTCTTATCGGCGTTGGCGCAGGCAGCGTTGAGCTGGGCGAAACACATATTTATAACGGCACTTCCGGCTGGGTTTCAACCGTTGTTGACAAGAGCATTGTTGACGCTTCCTCAATGATTGCCGCAGTTCTCGGCGCAGACAAGGGTCGCTACAATTATTTTGCAGAGCTTGAAACTGCAGGCAAATGCCTTGAATGGGTCAAGGATCATCTTGCACTTGACGAAATCGGTATTTTCCTTAAAAAGACCCATGTTGCCGAATCGCCCGAAACGGTTTACACCAATCTTTACGACTATCTTTCAAAGGTTATCGATGAAATCCCCGCAGGCAGCGGCGGAGTTATTTTCACCCCGTGGCTTCACGGCAACCGCTGTCCGTTTGAGGATCCGAACGCAAGAGGAATGTTTTTCAATGTCAGCCTTGATGTCGGCAAAACTGAGCTTATCCGCTCCGTTATCGAGGGCGTATGCTTCCATATGCGCTGGTTCCTTGAAACCGAGGATAAGAAGATTAAGACTTCAAATGTCGTCCGCTTTGTCGGCGGCGGCGCTCTCTCCGATGTAACCTGCCAGATTCTTGCCGATATTACCGACAGAACGGTTGAAACCGTTGACAGCCCGCAGAATGTCGGCGCAGTCGGTGCGGCGGTCATCATGGCGGTCGGTCTCGGAGTTCTTGAAGATGTTTCCCACGCAAAGAGACTTATCCCCGCTAAGAAAACCTTCGTTCCCAACCCCAAAAACAAAGCGGTTTATGACCGTAACTACGAAATTTACAAAACTCTTTACAAGAATAATAAAGACGCCTTCAAGGCTCTCAACGGCTGAGCGGCGTTCGGATGAAAGGATTTTGAACCATGAAAAAGTATTTTGCACTTGTTATCACTCTTTTGGTTGTTCTCACTTGCTTCACCTCCTGCAAGGCTAAGCTCAAGGGCGGCCAGTATATCAATACCGCCGCAGGCGGAGAGGGCTACGCCGCAGTCACAAAAGCGGACGGCGGAGTTGTCAGAGACGAAGCAGGCAACCTTATTGTTCTTGTTACCGACGAAAACGGCAAAAATGTTAAAGGCGATGACGGTGAATATCAGACAAACCGTGTTGCTCTTGAATATGCTCTCGTTGTCGGCAACAGAATCGAATGCCCCACCTACGCCATCAACATCCCCAACGGCTGGGAGGACAGCATCAGCTTCAACGACCTTGTTATCAAGAAAACAGGCACAAACGATTTTCTGAGAATCGCAACCCACGGCGATACCTCGGTTGACAAGCTTGCAGAGCAGTCTAAAACCGGACTCATTGACGCCGCCATTGCTCAGTATCCCGACGCCGTTTATGAAACAAAGGGAATCAAAATCAGCGACGCCATTCCCTCGGCACAGTTCCAGTCCGTTTATGTTCCCGATAACGGAACGGGCGTTGCAAGCTATGCAGGCTTCATCTATTTTGAAGAGGGCGGCAACGCTTATGCCTGCTCGATAACCTCAGACAGAGATCTTTCCGGAAGCCTTGACGATTTCACAAAAATCCTCAGCACAATCGAGTTTATTTAAGTTTTTCTAAGGAGATAATGAGAAATGCTGTTTACACAAGATATAGGTATTGATTTGGGAACCGCCAACACCCTTGTTTTCGTCAAGGGCAAAGGCATTGTTATCCGTGAACCCTCGGTTGTTGCCGTTGACCAGAAAAGCAATCCCCCGAGAGTTGTTGCCGTCGGCATGGAAGCCAAGGAAATGATAGGCAGAACTCCCGGCTCGATAACCGCAGTCCGTCCCCTTAAAGACGGCGTTATTGCGGATTTTGAAATAACGGCTGAAATGATTGCCGCTTTCATCAAGAGAACAACGAAGCGCACCCCGTTTTCACGCATCAGAGTTCTCATCTGCATCCCCTCGGGCGTTACCGAGGTTGAAAGAAAGGCTGTTTATGACGCCGCAAAGAGCGCAGGCGCAAAATATGTAAGCCTGATTGAAGAACCGATGGCAGCCGCTATCGGCGCAGGTCTGCCCGTCAGCGAAGCAACCGGCAGCATGGTTGTTGACATCGGCGGCGGAACCAGCGAGGTTGCCGTTATCTCTCTCGGCGATGTTGTTACCGCAAATTCTGCAAGAGTTGCGGGCGATAATTTTGACGAAGCAATCATTTCTTACATCAAGAAAAAATATAATCTTCTTATCGGCGAAAGAACCGCCGAAGATATTAAAATCAAGATCGGCTCGGCTTATCCCTATGACGGAGAGGGAACAATCAACATCAAGGGCAGAAACCTCATGGACGGTCTGCCGAAGAATGTTGATGTTACCAGCGAAGAAATCCGTGAGGCCATGGCTGACCCCGTTGCTCAGATTGTTGATTCCGTTAAATCAACCCTTGAAAAAACTCCCCCCGAGCTTGCAGCCGACATCATCGACCACGGCATTATGCTCACGGGCGGCGGTGCTCTGCTCAGAGGGCTTGACAAGCTCATCGCAGCCGAAACAAAGATTCCCGTTCTTGTTGCCGCAAATCCGCTTGACTGCGTTGTTGACGGCACGGGCATCTGCCTTGAAAACGATTCTCTGAATGTTACCGGCAACAAAAAATACATCTGATTAAGGAGAATGCTCAACGATGTTCCGCTTTTTCAAAAGCACGGCATTTAAAATATTTGCGGTTATTGTTGCCGCTCTGCTGGCAGGCTCGGTGTTTGCCGTTGCTTCAAGAAGCGGTTCTTCTCCGCTGACGAGCGTAACGAGCGTCGTTTTCGGCCCTGTTTCCCGCCTCGCTTCCTACGCCGCCTCCGAATTCTCGAAGCTTCCGATTTCTTTTAAGTCGTCATCGACCCTGCAAAAGCAGGTTGACGAGCTTAACAAGAAAATAGATTCGCTCACCGAACAGCTTGTTGACTATGAGCAGATTAAAAACAAAAACCGTTTTTATCAGGAGTTTCTCGGAATAAAAGAGGAGCATTCCGACTATGTTTTTGCCGAAGCGGCAATAATCGGCAGAAACGCCGCCGATAACCTCAGCTCGTTCACGCTGAACAAAGGCTCCGCCAACGGAATCAGCGTTAACGACCCTGTTATTTACGGCAAATATCTTGTCGGCGTTGTTGAATCGGTAACTCCCACTCAATGCACGGTTAACACAATACTTAACCCCAAGGTCAATGTCAGCGCATATGAGGTCAGAACAAGAGACATGGGCTTTGTCACCTCAACCGTTGCTCTGAGCAACGAGGGGCATTGCCATATGCCCGGTCTTTCTTCCTCAACGGCGGTAACGGTCGGCGGAATCGTCTGCACCTCAGGCGTCGGCGGAATCTTCCCCCGTGATCTGATAATCGGCAACATTGTTGATGTTGTTGACGGCACGGTTGATATTTCCGCAAGCGCAATTATTGAGCCGGGCGTTGACTTTTCGGAAATTACCGATGTATTTATCATCACCGATTTTGACGGTCAGATGACAGAATAAAT
>JBJEQC010000013.1:0-2528 GCA_051881555.1 Acutalibacteraceae bacterium | reverse complement strand
ATACTTCGCAGGCTTTGCCTTGCGCTGATTCTGCTTTTGCTGTCCGTTCTTCAGAACACGGACGGCTTTTTCCCGCAGATATTCGGCGTCAGGGCATTGTTGCTTATTCCATTCGTCGTGTGCGCCGCAATGTATGAGCGGGATATCTGCGGAATGCTGCTCGGGCTTTTCGCCGGCGCGCTCTGGGATGTTTTTGCCTCGGGCGCAAGCTTCAATGCGCTGTATTTAACGGCGGTGGGCTTTATCTGCGGAACGCTCATTAATACGATTATGAGAAACAATATTTTCACCTCGGCTATTCTTTCGGCACTGTTCAGCGCAATTTATGTTTTGGGCTACTGGCTTTTCAACTTCATTATTCCGGGGCTTGACAGCGCAGGATACATGCTTTGCCGCTATTATCTGCCGAGCTTTCTCTATACGGCGGCTCTTTCACCCGTTTTCTTCCTCATAGTCCGTGCAATTGAAAAGAAATTTTCCGAGGAATAAGCTCAAATTATTATTTTTACAGAAGGAGGCATGGACATGCACGCAAAAATCACAAAAAAAAGGCAGATTGCCGCTCTTTGCGTTATCCTTGCCTTTTTTGTTTTTTTCAGCTTCGACCTTGTTAAAATACAGCTTGTTGACGGAGCGGAATACGCCGCCGCAAGCTCGTCTGTTGAACAGCTGACCGCTGCGATTCCCGCCGCAAGGGGCGAAATCGTTGACTGCAACGGAAAACCGCTTGTCTATAACGACCAATGCTATTCCATTATCTTTGACAGCGCATATTTCCCCTCGGAATCAAAGCAGCAGCAGAGAAATCAGATAATTTTCAGCCTGATAAAGCTTTTTGAGAGCAACTCACTTGAATGGATTGACAATCTGCCGCTCGTTTTTGACGGCGCAGGCGCAATAACCTATAAGGCGGACAGCGAAAAGCTCGTTGAGGAAATGAAAAGCCCCTCGATGCTCAACCTCAATGAATACGCCACCGCTCAGAACTGTTTTGACGCTCTCATTGACCGCTACGATTTACAGGAATATTCTGCCGAGGACGCTCGCAAAATTGCTTCGGTCTGCTATGAAATGGACAGAATTTATTTCAAAATCGGCAATCCTTACACCTTTGCGCTTGATGTTCCCGATGAAATAGTTGCAAAAATCAAGGAAAACAGCGACTTTTTTGTCGGAGTTGATGTTCAAGTCGTTCCCGTCAGAAAATATACCGACGGCACTCTTGCTCCCCACATTCTCGGCAGAGTCGGAGCAATCGACGCCGATGAATACAAAGAGCGGAAAGACGACGGCTATAAAATCACCGACACAATCGGCAAGAGCGGCATTGAGCTTGCAATGGAAAAATATCTTAAAGGAACCGACGGCGAAGCGACCGTTTATATCGACGGCGAGGGCAACCGTTCAACCGAGGTCACGACCAACCCGATTCAGGGCAACGCCGTTGTTCTGACCATTGATTCGGGCTTGCAGAAGGTTGCTCAGGATTCTCTTGAAAATGCTCTGCTTGACTATGCGGGCACCAAGGGCAACATGGTTGATAATGCAGGCGCAGTTGTCGTAATAAACTGCAAAGACGGCTCAATTCTTGCCTGCGCCACCTACCCGTCATACGATATTTCAACCTACAGCGAAAACGCTCAGGCTCTCAACGAAGCGGCAGGCTCGCCCCTTTGGAACAGAGCCCTGCTTTCAACCTATGCGACAGGCTCAACAATGAAGCCCTCGGTTGCAATTGCCGCCCTTGAAAGCGGAGCAATCGACGAATCAACCACAATCTACTGCTCCGGCTCTTACACCTATCTGAATCAGCATTTCAAATGTGAACAGCACCACGATAACCGCAATGTCAATGTTGTTGCGGCAATCGATGAATCCTGCAACACCTTCTTCTACGAGGTCGGCAGGATGATAGGCATTGAAAAAATGAATGAATACAGAACCCTGCTCGGTCTCGGCTCAAAAACGGGCTGTGAACTCGGCGAGGCGGCGGGAGTGCTCGATAGCCCCGAATACAGAGCTTCGCTCAATCAGGCGTGGCTGCCCGGCTACACGGTTCAGTCCGCCATCGGTCAGGCAGGCAACCTGTTCACCCCCATTCAGCTTGCCAACTACTGCGCCACAATTGCCAACGGCGGCACAAGATACAAAACCCACTTTGTCAAGAGCGTCAAAAGCTATGACTATTCAAAAACCATTCTTGAAAAGAACGCCGAGGTTGCCTGCGAAACGGGTATTTCCGCAAAAACCCTCGATATAGTCAAGAGAGGTATGCTCGAAGTCGGAACAACGGGCTACTGCGCCAAGTATTTTGCAGGTCTGCCCGTAAAAGTTGCCGCCAAGACGGGAACATCTCAGGAAATAAGAAAAATCGACGGAGTTTCGGTTAAGATAAACAACGGATTTTTGATTGCTTTCGCTCCATATGACAACCCCGAAATTGCCGTTGCGGCAGTCGGCGAAGGCATGACCTCGGGCGTTTTCGTTGCTCCCGTTGTTGCCGACATTGTTGAATACTATTTCGGTCA
>JBJEQC010000012.1:0-7664 GCA_051881555.1 Acutalibacteraceae bacterium | reverse complement strand
GACGGAAAGGCAGATAACGATGAGCCATTGAGCGGCGGAGAGCGAGGTAACGCCGAAAACATCTGCGAGCGGCGGAAAAATGACGGCGGACGCCTGAACGAGAGAGCAGATGATAACCGAAGCAGTCATTGCACGGTTGCTGAAAAAGCCTGCTTTAAAGAGCGGCAGAGACGAACGCATGTTGACGGCATGGGCAATCTCACAAAAGCTGATGGTGCAAAAAGCCATGGTTCTGCCGAGCACGATATTTTCAGTTCCGAACATTTTGCTTCCGATCAGAAACGAAAGAACGGTTACAGTGCCGATAAGCATTCCTTCAAGCGAAATGTCAATCCAGAGTCCGTCCGAGAAAAAACCTTTTGCGGGAGAAATAGGACGGCGGGTCATTATATCCTTTTCGGCCTTTTCGGTTCCGAGAGCCATGGCGGGCAATGAATCTGTGACAAGATTGACCCACAAAAGCTGAATCGGAATCAGCGGAGGAGCAAAGCCGAGAAGCGAGGCGGCGAACACGGCTAAAATTTCTCCGATGTTAGTGCCGAGCAAAAAGTGAACCGCCTTTTTAATGTTATCAAAAATCCCACGGCCGAGAGCAACCGCTTTAACGATTGTTGCAAAATTATCGTCAGTCAGAATCATATCTGCGGCGTTTTTGGCAACATCAGTTCCGCTTTTTCCCATGGCGCAGCCGATATCCGCCGCTTTGAGCGCTGGGGCGTCGTTAACCCCGTCACCCGTCATTGCAACAATTTCTCCGCAGGAGCGGAAAGCTTTAACAATTCTGACCTTGTGTTCGGGGCTGACTCTGGCAAAAACACGGCATTTTTCGATTTTGTCACAAAGCTCGGAATCACTCAGAGAATCAAGCTCTGCGCCCGTCATGGCGGTCAGACCGCTTTCAAGAATTCCGAGCTGTTCGGCAATGGCGCAGGCGGTGTCAATGTGGTCGCCCGTAATCATAACGGGAATAATTCCCGCCTTTTTGCAGGTGGCAACAGCCTTTGCCGCCTCGGGACGGGGCGGATCGGTCATGCCGATAAGACCTGAAAAGGTTAAATTATTTTCATCATAATCTGACGGGTCAGAGGCGGCTCTGAAAGCAACGGCAATCACACGAAGTCCCTGCGCCGCCATGCGGCTGTTTTGCTCCGCTATTTTGTTTGAAAGAAATTTAGTCAAAGCGGAATCAGAGCCGTGTGCTTCCGCCTTTGAGCATCGGGGCAGGATGACTTCGGGAGCGCCCTTAACAATGAGAAGCTTCTTATTTCCGACGGTGTTAAGGGTTGACATGAATTTTTTTTCGCTTGAAAATGGCGTTTCGTGCAGTCTCGGATAGTCGGAATCGAGCGAAAACACATTTTCTCCGCAGCCGAAAGCGGCGGAGAGAATTGCGGTTTCCGTCGGGTCGCCGCCGAAAATCGGTTTTTTGCCCCGCTTTATGACATGAGAATTATTGCAGATTGAACCGTACAAAAGAATTTTGCGGGCTTCAGGGCTGTTCATTGAAAGCTCTCCCGAAGCGGAGCAAACCTTTGTTACGGTCATTTTATTCTGGGTCAGAGTGCCCGTTTTGTCGGAGCAGATGACGGTTGCGGCACCGAGAGTTTCAACGGCGGGAAGATGGCGGATAATCGCATTGTTCTTTGCCATAACCTGAACGCCCATGGACAAAACGATTGTCACAATTGCGGGCAGACCCTCTGGAATTGCGGCAACAGCAAGGCTGACCGAAAGCATGAATGAAGAAAGGATACCGCTCTTTCTGACAACTCCGAGCAGGAAAACGGCGGCGCAGATAATCAGAGCGCCGACGGCGAGTGCCTTGCCGATTTTTTCAAGCCTGAGCTGTAAGGGGGTCTGAGGCGATTTTTCGCTTGCAAGCAGGTGAGCAATTTTGCCGACCTGAGTTTCCATGCCCGTTTGAGTAACGATTGCCGTGCAGTTGCCTGCAAGAACATTCGTTGAAGAAAAAATCATATTTTTTCTGTCTGCCGGCGGGCAGTCGGCAGACAAGACCGAGTTTGCGTCTTTCTCGCAAGCTTCGGATTCACCCGTCAGAGCGCTTTCGCTGACCTTAAGCCCGTTTGAAGAAATAAGGCGGGCGTCTGCGGGAACCATGTCTCCGCTTTCAAGAAAAATCACATCGCCGGGCACAAGCTCTGAAGCGGGGATTTTCTTCATTTTTCCGCTTCGTTTAACATTTGCTGACGGGGCGGAAAGCTTTTTCAGAGCTTCAAGCGCACGCTCGGCACGCCGCTCCTGAAAAACGCCGATGACGGCGTTGAGAATAACAATCAGAAGAATTACGGCAGGCTCAATAAAATCACGGCTGCCGTTAAGAATGCTTGTAACAAAGGAAATAATGCAGGCTATGAAAAGAATGATAACGCAGAAATCGGAAAACTGCTCAAAAAACTGCTTAACAATTGAAGTCTTTTTCTTGTCATACAGTTTGTTTTCACCGTGACTTTTAAGCAGTATTTTTGCGGCTTGCTCATCCAACCCGTTATTAATATTGCTTTTCAGCATTTTTGCGGCATCCTGCGCCGTTATACCGTGCCAATCCATCAGTTTATCCCTTTCCGAAACCCTGAAATTTCCGAGCTTCTGCTCCGTTTTGTCGTTTTTTTGCAATAAAGCAGGCGGATATTCATATATATTCAAACGGAAAGAAAAAAATCCCCTCAAACGGCATTAACACCGAATGAGGGGGAGAAAACTGTTTTTTATTCAGCTTTTATTTTTTCAAGGCAGGTTTTACAGATTGATTTGCCTTCAAACTCAATAAGGTCACTTTCAGATTTGCAGAAAATGCAGTTATCAACCGCTTTCTTTGCAATAATCTGCTTGCCGTCTGAAAACATTTCAAGCTTACTGCCGGGCTCAAGAAGTCCGAGCTCTTTCCTCAACTGCATGGGTATAACGATTCTGCCTACGCTGTCAATTTCACGAATAAATCCTGTAAACATAAAAAACACACACCTCTGATTTTTAATGGATTGATTTATTTATACCACTTTTTTCCATGAAAGTCAAGAGACATTAGCGTTATTTTGATAAATAAAGAGGATTTCAGAGAAATTATTCATAAATGTGAATATAAATAAAAATTTTAGGTGATAATGCACAACCGTAGCCGTTTAATTCTTAATTTGACATAAGAATGCTGTCGAAAGGTGAAGAATCAAGGCGGCAAGTTTCAAATCCGGCTGTGCGCCGTTGTCTGAGAGCTTGGAGGGAAAAGAATGCTGAACTATATCTGGACGGCAATGATAATTTTTTCGGTTGTTGCGGCGCTGTTTGCGGGCACGGCGTCCGAACTGACCGCAGGAATAATCGCGAGCGCTTCCGATGCTGTTTCGCTTTGCATAAGGCTCACGGGAACGCTCTGCTTCTGGGGCGGAATGATGGAGATTGCCGAAAGCTCCGGCTTGACGGGAGCGGTCTGCAAAATTCTGTCGCCTTTTCTGAAAATTATTTTTCCGAAAATGGATATGAGAGGAAAAACATCAAGAGCGATTTCAATGAACATAACGGCGAATCTTCTCGGCCTCGGGAATGCCGCAACGCCGCTCGGGCTTGAAGCCATGAGATGCCTGCAAGAGGAAAATCCGACAAAGGACAGAGCGAGTAAGGACATGATTAAATTTGTTGTTATGAACTCTGCCGCTTTTCATCTTATTCCGACAACGGTTGCCGCAATGCGGCAGGATTACGGCTGCAAAAATCCGTTTGATATCATGCCCGCCTCGTGGATATCCTCGGCGGCGGCGCTTGCAGTCGGGCTGACAGCCGCAATAATACTGATAAAGCTGACGGAGGGCAGACCATGGAAAAAATAACCTCTCTGACCTTGCCTCTCATAACTGCGGCGATAGTCATTTTCGGAGCGGCAAAAGGGATAAAGGTTTTTGACTGCTTTATTACGGGAGCCGCCAAGGGGCTTAAATCGGCGGTGAAGCTTCTGCCGCCGCTTATGGCTCTCGTTCTGGGAGTAACAATGCTTCGTCAGTCGGGTGCGCTGGAGGTTGTGACAAAAGCACTTGAGCCGATTGCAAGGCTGACGGGGATTCCCGCCGATGTTTTGCCTCTGACGGTTCTCAGCCCGATATCGGGCAGCGGTTCGCTGACGATGTTTGAGCAGATTCTGAAAACCTTCGGCCCCGATTCGCCCGAGGGAAGAATCGCTTCGATTATTATGGGTTCAACGGAAACAACCTTTTATGCGGTAACGGTCTATTACGGGTCGGTCGGCATCAAAAAAAGCGGATGCACGGTTCCTGCGGCGATGCTTGCGGATTTCACGAGCTTTATTGTTTCCGCTCTGGCGGCGGGTATGTTTTTCGGCTGAGCAGCGACTTTTTGCCGTTGACAGAAAAGAAACGGAAATGTATAATTATAAAAAAATACGGTTTTATAAAACAATAAAAAACGGGAGATAAAAATGACGGGATTTGTTGATGTCGGCGGCGGAATGAGAGGTATTTATACGAGCGGAATATATGACGGCTTGCTCGACAGCGGAATAATGGCAGAATACTGTATCGGCGTTTCGGCGGGTAGCGCAAATCTGATAACCTATGTTGCGGGTCAGAGGGGAAGAACCTATAAATTCTATGCCGAATATGCTTCAGAGCGAAGCTACATGAGCTTATATAATTTAAGAAAAACGGGGTCATATATCGACCTTAATTATATATATTCGGATATTTCAAACAGCACGGGCAAAAATCCGCTTGATTTCAGAGCCGCATCCGAAAATTCATGCCGTTTCACGGCGGTTGCAACCGACGCCGTGACAGGCAAGGCTCATTATTTTGACAAGGACGACATGAAAGACGACGATTATTCCGTTCTCAAAGCTAGCTGTGCCATTCCGATGGTCTGCCGCCCGGTTGAAATCGGCGGAGCAAAGTATTTTGACGGCGGAATCGCCGACCCTATTCCGTTTGAAAAGGCGTTTGCCGACGGATGCGACAAGGTTGTTGTGTTCCTGACAAAGCCGATAAATGAGCTCAAAAAACGGCCGCCAGAGATAATAAACAGGCTGATGAGGGCGTACCCTGAATCGGCAAAGGCGGTTATGACGATGCACGAGAGATATAATGCAGGAGTCGGAGAACTTGAAAAGCTCAGCGAGCAGGGGAAAGCCCTGATTGTTGCTCCCGAGAGCCGATGCGGCGTCGGAACTCTGACGAGAAACCGCACAAGTCTTGACAGCCTTTATCAAAAAGGCTATACCGACGCTCAAAAGGTTATTGAGTTTATGAAATGATTCAATTTTGTTGTGGCTGTCAATATCTTTACACAAAATTGTTGATATTTATAGGCTTTCGGTAGGGAACGCTGTCCTCAGCGTTCCGTTGGAATTTGAAGCGTTTAACGGACAGCCGCAAGGGTTGTCCCTACGGATATTCTGACAAACCGGGATTTGACTCCCTCCGTCACGGCTTCGCCGCGCCACCTCCCTCAAGAGGGAGGCGAATAAGCAATCTTCTCACGGCGAAAATCAAACTAACTGTACGGGCTCCCTCCTGAGGGAGCTGAGCCATAGGCTCTGAGGGAGTAAAAAGCTCGTCAAATTCCGGTTTGTAGGGGACGATGCCCACATCGTCCCAAATGAGGAAATTATATTGCCGTATTCACGGTAGGGCGGGGGCTTGCTCCCGCCGTTTGAATTTTTGGAAATATACATGTTATTCGCCTGCGGCGAATCGGTTCGTCGGGGACGCCGAACCCTACGGGTTTCCGTGAATTTGTTTGTTTTCAGTCGACGACCGTGGGGGACGGGTCACCCGTCCCGCATAAACAGAGCCGTTGTTATTATGTTTCCCGGAACTCTGTGGACAGCGTTTTCTACGAGGGATTTGTATTAATATAATGCGTTTTCAAGCGGGCGAACGAAGTTCGCCCCTACCGTGTTGCAGATGGTTTCTGCTGTTTTCCCGGAACGCTGAGGACAGCGTTCCCTACGAAAAATCGTTGTTTTCAGCAGATTCGGCGTGACAAGCAGACGGCGGGAGCAAGCCCCGCCCTACCTTAATGTGCCGCAGGCACACTTCATTTCTTCATTTTTCGGGACGGACGAGCACGCAGGGTCGCCCCAACCGTGTTACCAACGATTCCTGCTGTTTTCGCGTCATTTCAGCAGAGAGCTTTGATTGATGATCTGAGTGTTATAGATAAAAAGAACATCGGCGTCGGTGAAATCAACATACTCTCCGAGAAGCTGAGAAGAAAAATACCTTAAATCAACAAGCGTGATTTTGCTGTAGCCCTCAAGAAGCAGGGGAGCAAGCGACGAGCCGAAAGAGTCACGGAAGATGACAAGCTCTTTTTTGCCCGAAGCAAGCGTATTTTCAACCGTCAGCAGAGCGGCGGCTCCCGAAAGATAAACATCATATTTATCGTTTCCTTTAAGCTTTGCCCTGTCATATACCCCGACGGTTGTTTTGTCGGTTTCAAGATTATAAACCAGGGCAGATTCGGTAACGGGCGAAGTCATGCAGACTATTTTATCCTCGCCCTTTGCTATCGGAAGCCTTGAGGCGTAAACGCCCCTGAAATCGGCAAGAGCTTCGGATTTTGCGTTGCCGAGTGAAACATCAAAGCCCATTTTTGAGCCGAGGCGTTCTGCAACGGGCGCAATTGTTTCCTGCCTCCAATGAGAATCGGTTTTGTAATAATTATCAATATTAAGAGTGTCAAGAATATCAATGTATTCGGCGTTCTGAACCTCTGAGTTCATAATGCCGATCATTTTATTATAGTCAATCGCAGGGTAGCCGTTTTTCTCTGCAAGAAAATAGTTCTTGTCGGGGATAACGGAATAATAAGCCTTACCGCCCGAGGGAATGACATATTTATCGGTTATCGAATCAATCTTTTCCGCAACGCTCTTTACGGAGTTTTCGCTAAGGTCAGGCATCAGCTCGCAGATATGGCCGTCGGCATAATATATGCCGTTGACATCTTTCTGACCGAGCAGTTTGAGCTGAACCGCCGCTTTGACAGAGCGAAAGCCGTCACGGAGAGGGAACTGATCCATAAAATAATCTTCCAGACCGTCAAAAAAGCTTTTTTCGATAACCGATTCGACGGTCAGTTCGGGGAATTGAGCGGCTTTTCTTCGCTCCGAAATGAGAATTTTAACGGGTTCTCTGAAGCAGAAAGAAAGACCGATGCCGATAAGAAACGCCGAAAAGCAGATGATGCATATTATATTAATGGCTTTTTTCTTCATTTTATTAACCTCAGAATCGGAAATACAGGAACGGATTATATGAGCTGTCAACAAGATAAGCGGCGCAAACCGTCAGAAGAAGCAAAATCAGAATCGGCTTTGCAATGTCGGCAATTACTGCGCTCTTTTTGCTTCGGCTGAGACGCTCTGCGGCGATTTTAAGCGCAGGGGTCGAGCCGAAAATTCCGACAGCGAACAGCACCGAATAACTGCGGAGATAATAAACCGTCTGAAGGCTTGAAAACGAACCGACGGGCAGGAACATTCCATGGAGGTCGGCGATTGCTCCCGAAATTCCGTTGCCGTTGAAGATAACGAAGCCGATTATAACGGCAAAAATCAGATAAGCGTGGCTGATAAACGCAGGGATCTTGTCCCTGATTCGCTGAGGAATGTTTTTTTCAATCAGAAGCAGAGCCGC
>JBJEQC010000011.1:0-1782 GCA_051881555.1 Acutalibacteraceae bacterium | reverse complement strand
GAAATCTGTCCAGCGTGCGCCTGATGTCATCGAGACTGTACGGCTTGAGAATATACCCCGACGCAAAAACATTATAGCTTTCAAGCGCATAATCGGCAGATACGGTGCAGAAAATTATTTTTCCCTTGTAAGAAAAGTCTCTCAGCTTTTGTGCAATGCTCATTCCGAAAGAATCGTCCATGAACAAATCAAGAAAAATTATGTCGTAATTAATACCCTCCGTAACATCGTAATAAAGGCTGTTGCCACGGTCATAGAGCGTGAATTCGCACCGAACCGAAGTTTCGCTGAAATATTTTTGAAGGAGCGTATGCAAAAGCTCCCGCTCTATGTCATTGTCATCGCAGATTGCCAAACGCATGAAGAAACCAGATTCCTTTCCGGACTTCAGTTTGCTGCACTATAGTAACGAAAATAAAGCCGAATGCTATGCTTTAGCTATATACAGCTCGTCCTCAATTATTTCGCACAGGTGAATCGGCTCGACATGCTGCTGATTGAGCTTGTCTGCCAACGCACTCAGCCAGATAATGTTGTCGGATATGTCATAGACGCATTTGACAACATCAAGCAGACCGCCGCTGAATATACAGGCGCAAATGCCGTATTTGCCGTTCCCGAGTGCTTCCGAGGTTTTTGCCTCATTTTTGAATACAAAATAATTAATCAATGAATATGACCTCCATTTCTTTTGAATCCGAAAGTTTTACCCTCTTAATGTATTCTGTGCTCTGCCCGAACTTAGTTCTCGACTGACATTATATCAGAAACAGGCAGAGAGAACACAAAAATATGAATTCGGCAAAAAAAATACGGAAATCGGTCATATTTTGGTAGTAACCTGAAATTCAGTTGCTTTTTTTGAAGCTGTTTATTGCATCAATAACGCCTCGGTATTCCGTTTCAAGCTGAATCAGGAGCTTATCCGACGGGCGTATTCCCGCACGCAGGTTTTCGCACACCGCTCCGCTGATATTGCCGAGCCGTGTTAATCCGAGGCTTAGGCTGACGCCTTTTAAGGTGTGCGCCGCGCGGAATGCGCTTTGAATGTCATTTTCGCTCAGACTATGCATCAGCTGAGAGCAGGAGGGGTCGGCAGAAAAAGCGATAAGGAAATGTTCGGCCGTTTCGGAATCGCCCAACCGCTCCAGCACATCGTTAAGATCGCCTCCGAGAGCTTCATACAGTTCGGATAATGTCATTTTTCATCACAATTCCTTTATAATACTTGGTTTTGTGTTTCTTTTACCATATTATAACATTTTCTTTTTGACTTTTCAACATAAAGAAAGCAGATAAAGATATAAAATCGGAAATATAAAATAATTAACCTTTTTTGATACCTCATCCCTCACTGCGTGACACATTTTTTAAAATGATGTGTGCCTGCGGCATATGACGGTAGGGGCGACCCAGTGTGGTCGCCCGTTTTTCGCAAATTAAGGATAGGCTCCGCCTATGACCGATTTTAATTGCTCCGCAAAAACTGCTTTTTGAGTGAAAAATGTAGATGTAAAAGGTAATAGGTAAGGGTAGGGCGGGGCTTGCTCCCGCCGTATATTTGGAACGCCGAATCTGTTGATATTTAACGATTTCTCGTAGTGAACGCCGTCCTCGGCGTTCCGCCACCTCATCCGTCACTTCGTGACACCGGCCCTCTCGAAACATAGTCGCATATCGCCCTTGGAGCGGGCGCTATGCTCGTTGTTTCTCGCCAACATCGCCTCACTTCATCCGCCACCGGCGGCGTTTCGCCGATGTTGCCCCTCAAGGAGAAGGCGA
>JBJEQC010000010.1:0-7723 GCA_051881555.1 Acutalibacteraceae bacterium | reverse complement strand
TTCTCGTTCACGGCGGCGGCCCCGAAATCAACGAAATGCTCGGCAAAATCGGCAAAAAGAGCGAATTTGTTGACGGACTGCGTGTCACCGACAAGGAGACTGCGGATATCGTTCAGATGGTGCTTGCAGGCAAGGTCAACAAAAGCCTTGTCGCCCTGCTCGGCACTCTCGGCTGTAAGGCAATAGGCCTTTGCGGCGCAGACGGCGGACTTATCACGGCAGAGCCCAAGAGCGAAAAGCTCGGCTATGTCGGCGAAATCACGGGCATCAATCCTCAGCCCATTCTTGACCTGCTTGAAATGGGATATATCCCCGTTGTTTCAACCACGGGCTACGACAAGGACGGCAATGTTTATAACATCAACGCCGACACCGCCGCCGCAAAAATTGCAGGCGTGCTGAAGGCGGAAAGCATGATTTCAATGACCGACATTGCGGGCATTCTGCGTGACAAAGAGAATCCCGAAACGCTCATCCCCAAAATCTATGTCAGCGACATTCCCCAGCTTGTCAACGAGGGAATTATCTCGGGCGGCATGATTCCGAAAATCGATTGCTGCCGTGAGGCAATCCGCATGGGCGTTAAAAAAGTATTTATCATCGACGGCAGAATTCCTCACTCTCTGCTGATTGAAACGCTGACGGATGAAGGCCTCGGAACAATGTTTGTTCAGGGCTGAGAAAGGACAGAAAATGGATATTTTTGAAAGGGACAAAGAATACATTGCGGGAACATATGCCCGCTTCCCTCTTGCGCTCACCGAGGGCAACGGCGCTCTGCTCTACGAAGAGGACGGCAACGAATACATAGACCTTGCAAGCGGTATCGCCGTTAACATTTTCGGCGCCGCAGATGCAGACTGGCTTGAAGCGGTCACCGTTCAGGCTTCGACCCTCAGCCATACCTCAAATCTTTACTACAGCGAGCCGTGCACGAAGCTTGCCGAAATGCTCTGCGAAAAAACGGGCATGAAAAAGGTTTTCTTTTCAAACTCGGGTGCGGAGGCAAACGAATGCGCCATCAAGGCGGCGCGCCTCTGGGCTTTAAAGAATAAGGGCGAAGGCAATTCAACGATAATCACCCTCAAAAACAGCTTCCACGGCAGAACAATTACCACGCTTGCCGCAACGGGTCAGGATGTTTTTCACAAGGATTTCGACCCGTTCACTCCCGGCTTTGTATACGCCGAGCCGAACGATATCGACAGCGTTCGTGAGCTTGCGGAGAGTAACGGCTGCGCCGCAATAATGATGGAAACCGTTCAGGGCGAGGGCGGCGTCTGCCCGCTCAGCGAGGATTTTGTTGACGGCGTTTGCAAAATTGCAAAAGAGAAGAATATGCTTATCATTATCGACGAGGTTCAGACCGGCAACGGCAGAACGGGCAAGCTTTACAGCTACATG
Organism: Acutalibacteraceae bacterium; assembly: GCA_051881555.1. Lineage (GTDB taxonomy): Bacteria > Bacillota > Clostridia > Oscillospirales > Acutalibacteraceae > CAG-177. Next base: position 6,319 of record JBJEQC010000010.1, on the reverse strand, counting down.
AATTACGGCATCACTCCCGATATCGTTTCAACCGCAAAGGGCCTTGCGGGCGGTCTGCCGCTCGGCTGTACCATGCTCGGTGAAAAGGTCAAGGACATTCTCACTCCCGGCTCCCACGGCTCGACCTTCGGCGGAAACCCCATCTGCTGTGCGGGAGCGCTCAGCATTCTTTCAAGGCTTGACGATGAAATGCTTGACGGAGTGTGCAAACGGAGCGAATACATAATCTCACGGCTCTCAGCCTGCAAGGGCGTTAAGAGCATCACGGGCAAGGGGCTTATGCTCGGCGTTGAGTGCGAAAAGCCCGCAAAAGAGGTTATCGCCGCCGCCATGGCAAAGGGCGTGCTTGTTATCAGCGCAAAAACCAAGGTTCGCCTGCTTCCCCCGCTCAATATTCCCTTTGAACTGCTTGAGCTTGCTATTGACAAACTCATTGAAGCAATTAATGAATAACTTGGGACTGTCTCACTAAAGGAACAGATTTTATAGAGTAATAAAAAGCAACTTGTATTATCTATTCGGTATCTTGTAATGCAGGTTGCTTTTATTCTTTTTTGAAGAAATGTAATTTATATTGTTCCTTTTTAGCCGTTTTTTCCGACTCGGAGTATCTTGATACGCCTTCGTCGGAAGAAAACGGCTTCTTCATCTTATTGAGACAGCCCCTTTTTTATTTTTTTGTTTTTTATTGCAACAAAATCCGTTTTTCGCAACACTTATATAACGAAGGGACAAAAGAAACGGAAAGCAGAAGCGCCGTTCGCTGCGGCGCCTCCCCTGCTTTGCCGAAAACTCAAAGGGGGACAAAACAAATGATTAAAACTTTTCTTCTTTGCGCTCTGCTTGCTTCGGCACTGATCGCAACACTTGCAGTCTGCGTTGTTTCGGGTGAGAACGACTGCAAAGAGCTTCGCTGAACACCCGTTTACATATATAACAAGTGAACTTCTTTCTTCCTTTATCCGAAATCCGGTCTGTTGAGCGCAGACCGGGTTTTATTTTGCAATATTGCTATTGTAAATCGGCAAAAAGCCGTGTATAATATCATTAGTATTATTTAATAAAGGTTAGGAAAAATTATGTTTGTTGACATTGCAAAAATCAAAATCAAGGCGGGCAACGGCGGCAACGGAGCCGTCAGCTTCCGCAGAGAAAAATATGTTGCCGCAGGCGGACCTGACGGCGGCGACGGAGGCAGAGGCGGCAACATCGTCTTTCAGGTTGACGATAACCTTGCAACCCTTGCCGATTTCAGATACAAGCGCAAATACACCGCTCCGAACGGCGAAAACGGCTCGGGCGGGCGCAAGAACGGCAGACGGGGCGAGGATCTGATAATCAGGGTGCCGAGAGGAACGATTATCAGAGAAACCGAAAGCGGCGCAGTTATGGCGGATATGTCGGGCGACGAGCCTTTCATTGCCGCAAAGGGCGGCAGAGGCGGCTGGGGCAATCCCCATTTTGCAACCCCGACAAGGCAGGTGCCGAGATTTGCAAAGAACGGCACTCCCGGCGAGGAATGGGAGGTCAGCCTTGAGCTGAAGCTTCTTGCCGATGTCGGTCTGCTCGGATTCCCGAATGTCGGAAAATCAACACTTGTTTCGGTTGTCAGCGAAGCGAAGCCGATAATTGCGAATTATCATTTCACCACCATCACTCCCGTGCTCGGCGTTGTGTCGCTCGGAGAGGGCAGTTCGTTTGTTATGGCGGATATTCCCGGTCTTATCGAGGGCGCAGGCGACGGAGTCGGCCTCGGCCACGAATTTCTGCGCCATGTTGACCGCTGCCGTCTGCTGGTTCATATTATTGACGCCGCAGGCAGTGAGGGCAGAGACCCGATTGAGGATTTTGAAATCATAAATAAAGAGCTTGAAAAATTCAACCCTGAGCTTGCAAAGCGTCCGCAAATCGTTGTTGCCAACAAAATCGACCTTGCGAGCGACGAACAGCTTGAAAGGCTCGAAAAATATTTTGAAGGGAACGGCTATGAATATCATACCATGTGCGCTCCGATTGCCGAGGGCACAAGCGAGCTGATAAGCGCAGTCTGGAACAAGCTCCAAACCCTGCCGCCCATCAAAAAATACGAAACCGAATCCATACCCGTTGAGCTGTTTGAAAAGCAGCAGGATAAAGGCTTCAGCATTCATGTTGAGGACGATGTTTATTTCGTTGAAGCGCCGTGGCTTCTCAAAATTCTTCAGCGCACCGACCTTGACGATTACGAATCTCTCCAATATTTTCAAAGAGTGCTTAACTCAAGCGGAATAATCGACGCTCTGCGTGAAAAAGGCATCAACGAGGGCGACACGGTTTCAATCTATGACCTTGAGTTTGACTTTGTCAACTGACTGCGGAGGGTGAAGAATGAATTCATTGCTTGAAAAAGACGCCGATGTTTCGGCATTCAGCCCGCTTGCGCTGGCTTTTGTGGGCGACACGGTGTTTGACCTGCTTGTCAGAAGCGAGCTTCTTTGCGATGCGAACCGCCCCGTCGGCGCTCTTCATCCGATGGCGGCAAAAAAGGTCTGCGCCGCCGCTCAGGCAAAAGCCGCAAAACTTCTGCTCCCCGAGCTTTCCGAGGAGGAAACGGCGGTCTTTAAGCGTGGGCGCAACGCTCACACGGGCGGCATACCGAAAAACGCTTCAAGCGCAGACTATCACTACGCAACAGGGCTTGAATCCCTTTTCGGCTGGCTTTATCTGAAAGGAAATATTGACAGAATCAATTATCTTTACGGCAAAATCAGCCGTGAAGCTGAGGATTGACGGAGAAAAGCTATGAAAAAAGAAAATGTGTTAGAGATTCTTAAAAATAACCTTATGTGGTTCATCGGCTGTTCGCTCTATGCGATAGGCGTTAACAGCTTCTCGATTCCGAATTCAATAGCTCAGAGCGGCGTTACGGGCATTGCGGTCATACTGAATCATCTTTTCAATCTGCCCGTCGGAACGGTCAACCTTGTGCTGAACATTCCCCTGCTTATTCTGATGTGGATTTTTCTCGGCAAAAGGCTGGTTGCGAGAACGCTCTGGGTCACGGTCGTGCTTTCGGCGGCTCTTGATGTGTTTTCAATCTTTATGCCCGCATACACGGGCGACAGAATTCTTGCCGCTCTTTTCTGCGGCCTGCTTCAGGGAGCGGGGCTCGGGCTGATTATGATAACGGGCGCAACAAGCGGAGGCACGGACATTGTTGCAAGGCTTGTTCACAAAAAATTCCCGCATATCACCGTCGGAACGGTCGTAATGATTGCCGATGCAATGGTTGTCGGCTCGGGAATGCTTGTGTTCAAGAGCATTGAGAGCGGTCTTTATGCGATAATTCTTATTTTCGTGAGCACAAAGGTCATTGACGCCATGATTTACGGCACGGGCAACGGAAAAATGCTGATGATCGTCACTGACAAGGCAGACGAGGTTGCAAAGGGAATTGTCGGCTCGTCAAGGCGCGGCGTTTCAATCATTCCCGCTGTCGGAGCATACACGGGTCAGGAGAAAAGCATTCTGCTCTGCGTTGCGAGAAAAGCGGAAATCTCGGGGATTCTCAAAACAGTCAAATCTATTGACGATGAAACATTTATCATTGTCAGCGAAGCTAACGAAATTCTCGGCAACGGTTTCAATAAATCAATCTGAGGCTTCGCCGGGCTGAAAGCGGCTCGGCGAAATTATTCTTTTTTGAAAGGACAGACATAAAAATGAAAAAACTGCTCTGCGTTCTGATTGCCGCATTGATTCTTCTTCTCGGCGCCTGTTCTTCTTCTCCGAGAGGCATAAACCCCGGCACCATCTATAAGACAACCAACAGCGACGGCATTCCGACAAGGCTTTATCTGAGGGATAACGGCAGATTTTCTCTTGACTGCTTCTACAGCGCCGAGAGATACATCACGGGAACATATGAAATCGGAGCCGAAGCCGTTAAGCTCACCGCAGGCGACGGAGCGGTATATGTTTTCAATATTGACGGCGATTCTCTTGTTTTTGACGCCGCAAATTCCGACGAAATCCCCCGCACGGACGATGCAAAGCCGCAGATTGCAGACGGAGAAAAATTCGAATTTTTCAGAGAAATGAATTCAACGGCAACAAATTCTTGACAACTCACGTATTATTGTTATATAATATTAAGGTTGAAAAATCAAAAAGTGAGGTTTTTATATGTCAGGCCATTCAAAATGGAGCACAATTAAGAGAAAGAAAGAAAAAACCGATAATCAGAGAGCAAAGGTTTTCACTAAAATAGGCAGAGAGATTGCCGTTATCGTTCGTGAGGGCGGCCCCGATCCCGCTTCAAACTCAAAGCTTAAGGATGTTATCGCAAAGGCTAAGGCAAACAACGTTCCCAACGATAACATTGAAAGAATCATCAAAAAGGCCGCCGGCGAAACGGGCGGAGCTGACTATGAAGAAATCGTCTATGAGGGCTACGGCCCTTCGGGCGTTGCCGTTATCGTTGAAACCCTGACCGACAACCGCAACAGAACCGCAGGCGATATGCGCCATTATTTCGACAAATACGGCGGAAACATGGGTCAGTCGGGCTGTGTTTCGTTCATGTTCTCAAAGCAAGGCGTTATCGTTATCGAGCAGGAGGGCGTTGATGAGGACAAGCTCATGGAGGACGCTCTTGAAGCCGGCGCAACCGATTTTCTGACCGACGACGGAGTTTTTGAAATCAGAACCGAGCCTCTTGACTGCGGCGCAGTCCGTGAAGATCTTGAAGCAAAGGGCTACACCTTCATCTCCGCAGAGGTTGAATATGTTCCCTCAACATACACAACTCTCACCGACCCCGACGATATCAAGAACATGGCAAAAATGCTTGAAATGTTCGAGGATAACGACGATGTTCAGGCAGTATGGCATAACTGGGAGAATGCCGACGACGCCGAATGATATAACCGATAAAGAATTTTCAAAGGACAGAGCACCGAACCACGGCGGCTCTGCCCTTTTTCTTGTTATTCAGGCAAAACATCTTAATAATTTCTTTCGTTTTTTTAATATTTTCTTAATGGGTTTACTGCTTTTATCTTAGAAATTGAAATGATATAATACAGACATAACAACGAACCAAACATACGGGAGGACAAAAAGATGATTTTATTTGAAATTTTAACGGTATCGGCTCTTGCGGCAACTCTGACGGTTTGCGTGCTTTCGGGCAAAAACGACGAGAGCGAAGAAGCTGCCTGAAGTTCAGAATCAGGGCAGAAAAATACCCCTGCGATGTGCGAAAATGCACGCCGCAGGGGCTATTTTTATTATTTTGATATTATACGCCCGAATACGCCGAGAATCCGCCGTCAACGGGGAGAACAACGCCGGTGATGAATCCCGAATATTCCTCGTCGCAGAGGAAAACGAGAGCGCCTGTGAGGTCGGCGGGAACGCCGAAACGGTGCATGGGAGTGTGGGTCAGAATCTTATCGGAACGGGGCGTGAGCGAGCCGTCCTCATTATAAAGAAGCTTCTGATTCTGAATCGTCGAGAAAAATCCGGGTGCAAGAGCGTTAACTCTGATGCCGACATCGGCAAAATGAACCGCCATAAACTGCGTGAAGTTTGAAACAGCCGCCTTTGCCGCCGAATAAGCGGGAATCTTGGTGAGGGGCTTAAATGCGTTCATTGAGGACACATTGAGAATCGTTGTGTTCTCTCTGCCGAGCATATCCTTTGCGAAGCACTGCGTTGTGAGCAGAGTGCCGAGGAAATTGAGGTTAAACACAAACTCAATGCCCTTTGCGTCAAGGTCAAAGAAGGTCTTGACGCCCTCCGCCTTTTCGGCAACATCTTTCAGCTCAAGAGTTTCCTTGGTGGTTGTGCCGAGGGGTGAATTTCCGCCTGCGCCGTTGATAAGAATGTCGCAGGGGCCGAGCTCTGCGTTGACCTTTGCTCTTGCCGCTTCAAGGCTTTCCGCTTCAAGCACATTGCAGGCAACCGCAACCGCCGTGCCTCCCTGAGCCTTTATCTCGTCAACAACAGCCTGAGCCGCTTCCTCTCTGAGGTCGAGAACCGCAACCTTAACGCCGAGAGAAGCAAGATCCTTTGCAAATCCGCTGCAAAGAACTCCGCCGCCGCCTGTTACAACGGCAACTCTGCCTTTCAAATTTTCGTGAAACATGTTAAACTCCTTTCTGCGCCGAAATCATTTGATTTCAACGCTTTCGCCCGATTTTGAGGATTCATAGGCTGCGGCAACGATTTTCGCCGCTTCGCCGCCCTCAAAGGCGTCAATTTCAAATTTTCTGCCTGTTCTCAGGCAATCGTAAAAATCCTTTATCAATGCCGAATGGCCGCTGCCCCAATAGCT
>JBJEQC010000009.1:0-7734 GCA_051881555.1 Acutalibacteraceae bacterium | reverse complement strand
TCGCTTCGGTGCAGGAGAAGTGCGTTATCTTGATTTCTATTACGGCGAAAACACTTTTACTGTCAATATCGAATATCTCGGAGAAATGACCGATGTTGTTCCCGAACAGGGAATGTTTGATAATCTTGTGCTTGATTCAGATTTCTGCATTGATGAAGATTATATTTGTGTTTATGAGGGCAAATTAACTGCCGAATTCAGCGGTGGCAAGTCATTGGTTTTCGACAGAAACACATATCCGTATTCCGGCGAAATATCTGAAAGTGCAGGAACATATGATGTCACTCTTGATTTTGGTGGCTTCAAGAAAGATGTTTCAATTTCAATCTATGACCTCGGCGCAGAAATTGACCGGGTTGAAATTGATAATCTGGATGAATTAAGAAAAAACAAAATTGTTGTATACTATGACGGCTGTTATTATTGCGAAAGAGATTACGAAGCGGATATTACCGTTTATTTCAAAGACGGAACATCTTCAAAGGCAAGCTACAGCTCCGAATCGGGCTCTGAACCTTTTACAGCTCCCAACGGGAGAAATTATTATGCTTACGTATATTATGACAAGAATGTCGAGGTCGGTGACATCGTTCTTGAAATAGATGCCGCAAATTACCGTGAAACTGTCGGAAATGCGGTGCTTGTAAGAGCAGGTCTGTCGGATAATCTTGAAATGTTCAGCATTAATTACGCCAATCAAAAGCTTTCAAATCTTTGGGAGCTTAATGAGGTTCTCACAGAGGTTGAAGCGGGCACGGCAACTTTCGGCGACTTCTTCAGCCTGATGATCAGCAACAATTGGCAGCTTTTCAAGTTCTTCTTCACCGAACTTTTCGATGCAATAACATTCCCGTTTTTAATGGGTGTGCTTTGATGTTACCCGGCGGAGCTTCGGCTCCGCCTTTTTAATGCAAAAAATCCCCGGCAGAACCGCAAGATTCCGTCGGGGATAATATTTGAATTTGATTATGCCTTGCCTGCACAGCCGAGAACGTTGTTCATCTTGTGTTCAACAACATCCTGGATCGCTGCTCTTGCGGGCTTGAGATACTGTCTGGGGTCGAAGTGTGTGGGATTCTCTGCAAAGTGCTTTCTGATGGTAGCGGTAAGAGCAAGACGAAGGTCTGAGTCAACATTAATCTTGCAAACTGCCATTGAAGCCGCCTGTCTGAGCATCTCCTCGGGGATGCCGATAGCGTCGGGCATACTGCCGCCGAACTCGTTGATCATCTTGACATATTCGGGCATAACCGATGATGCGCCGTGAAGAACGATGGGGAAGCCGGGAAGTCTCTTGCTGACTTCTTCAAGAATATCAAAACGAAGCTGGGGCTTCTGACCGGGCTTGAACTTATAAGCGCCGTGGCTTGTGCCGATTGCGATTGCAAGCGAGTCAACGCCTGTTCTCTTAACAAAATCCTCAACCTCTTCGGGCTTTGTGTAGCTCTCGTTGCCTTCTTCAACAACAACGTCATCCTCAACGCCGGCAAGTGTGCCGAGCTCGCCCTCAACAACAACGCCGTGAGCGTGAGCGTATTCAACAACTTTTCTTGTAACTTCAATGTTCTCCTCATAGGGGAACGAAGAACCGTCGATCATAACCGATGTGAAACCGCCGTCAATGCACTGCTTGCAGGTTTCAAAATCGGGGCCGTGGTCAAGGTGGAGAGCGATGGGAACATCTGTATCGGCGCAAGCTGCCTCTACCATCTTTGTGATGTAGTTAAGGCCGGCATAGTCTCTTGCACCCTTTGAGCACTGAAGAATAACGGGGGCATTAAGCTTCTTTGCCGCGCCAACGATACCCTGGATAATTTCCATGTTATTAACATTGAATGCGCCGACTGCATAGCCGCCCTTGTAGGCGTCTTCAAACATCTTTTTTGTGGTTACTAATGGCATATTTTGTCACTCCTAAAGATTTTTTTAACTGACTTTATCTATTATATCAAAAAAATGTTGTTTGTCAACCAAACTGAGGCTCGGATGACAAATTTTTTATTATTTAATATATTCTTCAACAATATATTTGGGGCGTTCCTTTGTTTCAAAATAGATTTTTCCGATATATTCGCCGATGATTCCGATCGAGAGCATCTGTAAACCGCCCACGGCAAGAATGGCAAAGATAATCGAAGTCCAGCCTCTGACCGTTTCGCCGAGGAAATAGCGAATCAGCGAATAAATCAGATAAATCAGCGAGCAGATGAAAATGCCGATTCCGATAACCGTAACCATTCTTATGGGCTTTACCGAAAACGAGGTTATGCCCTCAAATGCAAAGGATATCATTTTTTTAAGCGGATATTTTGATTCGCCCGCAAGGCGTTCGCCCCGCTCGTAATAGACAACATCGGTTTTGTAGCCTATCTGAGGAACGATTCCTCTGAGGAAAATATTGACCTCTTTATATTGAGAAAGAGCGTTCAGCGCACGCCTGCTCATAAGGCGGTAATCTGCGTGGTTATAGACCGTTTCAACGCCCAGAGCGTTCATCAGCTTGTAGAATGCCTGAGCCGTGCCACGCTTGAAAGCGGAGTCTTTCTTCCGTGAAGAACGCACGCCGTAAACAATGTCACAGCCCTGAGAAAACTTTTCAAGCATTTCATCAATGGCGTTGATATCGTCCTGAAGGTCGGCGTCAAGCGAAATTGCGGCGTCGCACTCATCCTTGACGGTCATAAGTCCGCAAAGCAGGGCGTTCTGATGCCCTTTGTTGTGGGCAAGCTTGATTCCTCTGAACATTCCGTCATGCTCATGGAGCGCACGGATTATTTCCCATGTCTTGTCTGCGGAGCCGTCATCAACGAACACAACCGAGCTTTCGGGAGAAATCTTTCCGCCCGAGATAAGAGAACTCATTTTGTCCCGGAGCTTGTGCGCCGTGTCCGGCAGAACCTCCTGCTCGTTGTAGCAGGGAATAACCAAAAAGAGCTTCAAGCGTTTTCACCGCCTTTTTGTGATTTTTTCTTGATGAGCTTATCGATTAATTTGTCTGCACCGCAGAAAACAAATTCAAACCCGAGTGCCGCCAAGGGAAGCATTACCACAAGGAACACCAGCGAATACTGAGCCTTTGCCTCAAAAATCATATGATACATAACCGAGCCGAGCAGGAAGGTCGGCAGAAGAACGGCCGTGACATCTTTCTTTTTGAGCAGATATATCAGCCCTGCAAGCACGCCGACAAGAAGAATGTTGAATTCATAATTCATTACCGATTTCAGCGGCTTTTCTCCCTCCCCGATAACATATTCCGCTATCTTGCCTCTTTCGGAATAAGCGCCTCTGACCTGAATGTTCCAGATGCTCTGATAGGACGGCTCGTTCCATTGGCTTGCAAATTTTCTCATGAAGAAGTTGACGGCGTCAACGGGATTGCCAGCAAAATATGAAAGACGGTCTTTGATTGTTTCAACCGAATTTTCAGCCGCAATTTCTGCATTTCTGCCGCTTTTTTCATAGTTTGAAACCGTGTGTCCGCCGTTGTACCAGCCGGGACCGTTATAAGCTTCGTTCAGACCCATTGCCGCCCATGAAGCCATCGGAATACCGTCTCCGAAATCAATTGAACTGCGTTTTTCATAAGAAGTGATTGCCGCATTTTTGATTGACAGAGCGGATACAATGACGAGCAAAAGGCAGACTGCGCTTTTGAGATTTCTTTCGCCCAGAAGCCAAATCAGCCATATGATAGCCAGCGCAACAAATGCGATGGTGTAATTCATTTTGATTGAAATTGAAATGCCGATAAACAGAGCGGAGAGAATCCCGAAAACGAGTTTTTTGCTCTCTTTGAATTCGTAAAACATCCAAAAAGAAAGCATGACGAACATCAGACCGGGAATGTTGCCGTAGGTGAAGGTGCAGAAGAACACGGTCGGCATGCAAAGCAGCATCATCGTTGCGGCAAGCTTCGGAACCTCACTTCGGCTTGAGATTCGGCGGCAGATTCCGATTGCGGAAATATAGGAAACCGCAAGGCAGACGACATTTACATATTGCATAACAAGAAAATTATCGCCCGTGCCGAAAATGCGAATTATTATTTCGCAGAAAAGAACATATCCGAGCTGGAAAGGATACCAGAAGAAATAAGGCTCTTCAAAAAAGCTCCAGTCGCCGATTGAAGCGCAGTAAGCCGCCTGACAGACGCTGTAGGAATCGTTGATGGGGACCGACTGAGCGGATGAAACAAAAATGAAGCCGAAAACAACCGTCCAGACCGTAAGCACAGCAGTGAAAACCCATAAAGGAACTTTCTTGATGATATTCCGGAAAAGATAAAAATAAATTATCGATGCGGCGCAAATCAGAACGCCTAAAAAAACATTGTCACGGTAAAAAACGATATTTTCAGCGCAGGCATTATTCAGATCAACATCGGTTGTTGTGAAAAATGCCGTTGCAGTTAAACATGCCATTATTCCGAGAGTCAGCACGCAAACAACCCAAGTGCCCGATCCCGAACACCATGAGGCAAATCTATCCGCTTTTGAGCGAAGACTTGACAGCATTTTAAATCCCTCCCCGTTGCTATTTTTGGGTTTTATACTTGTAAATTATACCATAAATAAAAAGCCGGGTCAATAAAACGGGAAATTCTTAATTATTTTGTTACATTTACCTACGTTTTTTTAATTGTCAATTTGTAGGGGACGATGCCCACATCGTCCCAAATCCGGTTGCTTGTTATTCGCCTGCGGCGAATTGGTTCGTCGGGGACGCCGAACCCTACGGATTAGCTGTGAATTTGTTCGTTTTCAGGCGACAACCGTAGGGGACGGGTCACCCGTCCCGCATAAAAACCGAGCCGTTATATTTTATGATTTCCGGGAACGCCGAGGACGGCGTTCCCTACTGAAAAAGCCATATATATCAACAAATTTGCGTGAATAATAAACGGCGGGAGCAAGCCCCCGCCCTACCTTGAACCTATTATCTTTTACATCTTCACTATTCACTCAAAAATCAGCTTTTGCGGAGCAATTACAATCGGTCATAGGCGGAGCCTATCCGAACCTCTTACATCTTCACTTTTCACTAAAAAAAACCGCCCCCGGCTCAGCCGAGGGCTTTAATATATGCAAATTAAACGAGAAGCGACTTTATCATCTGATAAAGATTTACTGCCGAATTTACGAAAAATGCTCCGATTTTCTCAAAAATATTTGCAGGCTCGCTGTAAGGCTCGTCTATCTGCTTTTCGAGCTTTTCCGTTCCCTTCGTAACACTGCCGGTGTAAACGAAAAGGTCGTTGTCATAGTTGAGAATATCGTCTTCGTGCAGGGTGATTACTCTCACGCCGTAAGGACCGGGCTTTGCAAATTCGCAGCCGTAGGTCAAGCCAAGCTCGATTCCGTCATAAACGCCCGAATAGCCCTCCGAATGCCAATGACCGAAGAAAGCGCCGATAACATCGCCGCATTCTTTCCATGCGGTGAACTGCTCGCTTGTCTGACCCGGTTCAACAGCTCCCGAATTGACGCCGCTTGCAATATCCTTGTTGAGACGGTAGAACTTTGTGCCGACATTTCTTGCGCCTTCGTCCCAAAAATGGCAGGGTTCAAAGAGATTGCCGATTTCGGCAACATTGATGTGTTGGAACACTATTGCGGGAACGGGTTCGCCGCCGTTTGCTTCGGTCAGAGCGGCACATTCCTGCTTGTACCATTCAATCTGATCTTCCTTAACGGTGCTTGAACGGGTGTCCATCATCCAAAGGTTGAACGCCGTGCTGCCGTCTGAGCCTTTGATTTCAAGGTGATAGTCGATTCTGCCGTCGGCGTCGGGGCTTTCGTCCTTAACAAGGCAATGCTCATATTCGCTGTAGATTTTCAGCCAGTCCTCATTGGAAACGCCGCTTCTGTAGTCGTTGTTTCCCTGAGTAACGGCAAAGGGGATTCCCGCTTTTTCTGCGGCTTCAAAGACCGCATCGCAGGTTGCTTTGACATTTTTGAGGGTCGTATCATAATCAAGATTGCCGGAGATATCCTCAATGCGAACGCCCTCTCTGCCGTCTTCGCCGTCAACGCCGACATCGCCTATGCGGCTGTCCTCAACAATGTCGCCGGTGAACACAATAAGATCGGGGTCGGTCTGAGCAATGGAAAGCTCAACAAGTCTGAGCATGTCATATGCGGGATACTGGTCGTCCTGCGGGTCGCTGATTTGAAGAATCGTAAAATCTCCGTCATCGGAAAAGCGAAGCTCTCCGCTCTGCTCTGCGCTTGCAAAAACGCAGACTGAAAGCAGCATTGCCGCCGCAAGAATCAAAGAAATGATTTTTTTCATGGTCTCTCTCCTTTATTGAAATTAATATTTATCCATGCTCTCAACATCGAGAACAAAAACGGTTGCGCCTCCGACGGTTACTTCTTCTTCAAGGCTGTCTTTCTGAAGCCCTCTGCCGAGAGAATCGGTTGTCATTGCAACCTTTTTTCTCGTTCTTGAATGCTCCTGAATGATTTCCTTTGCTCTTGATACCCTGTCGTCTTCTGCGCCGACAAGCAGGGTGGTGTTGCCTATCATAAGAAAACCGCCTGTGGTTGAGAGCTTTGTAACGCTGAAATTCTCTCTTGTAAGAGTTGCGGAAACGACAGCGCTGTCGTCATTGTTGACAATTGCGAGAATAAGCTTCATGTTTATCGTTCCTTTCGTTGATTACAGATTGGGCAGAATGAGCTTTTGGCTTCTTTTGTCAAGCTCATGGATATTCGGTATTTCGTAGCGGTTGTCGTTGCCGTCCTTGATTAGTATTCGCTTGTCATAGAACATTTTCAGCGACTGAATGTGATTGATGATCTCAAAAGTGAAGTTTCCTCGGTCGGTTTCGACCTCCCACATCCAGATTTTATGCTTTTCGGAGAACTTGACAAGCTTTGTGATTTTGGGGATTCTGTAGTATTCGTTGAGCATTCCGAGCAAAAGCTTTTTCTGCCCGGGTTCCATGCCGTCAATTTTTCTTATTATGAACTGTTCCTCTCCCTCGCTGTCAAGAAAGGTTATGTATTCCGAAAGGCCGCTGATGGGGAACAGCCTTCTCGGCTCAAGATCCGTAAGCTTCTGACCCGTGAAAAACTCAACATCGCAGAATATTTTATCCTTGACGGTAAGGCGGATCTCATTGCCGTCAATAAAATTTCTTGCCATAAACGACCCTCCTTATTCAAAGTTTTCCGCAGCCTTCTGAGCGGCAACCTGCTCGCTCATTGACTGAATCTGAATCAGCTTATAGTATTTGCCCTTGAGAGCCATAAGCTCGTCGGGCGTGCCGAATTCAATAATGTTGCCCTTATCAACAACGATAATCTTGTTTGCCTTTCGCAGGGTTGAAAGACGGTGGGCAATCATCAGAGTGGTTCTGCCTCTGATAAGGCGGTCGATTGCGTCCTGAATCAGCTTTTCGGTTTCGGAGTCAACCGCCGAGGTTGCCTCGTCAAAAATGAGAATGCCGGGGTTTTTAAGAACTGCTCTTGCGATTGAAAGCCTCTGCTTTTCGCCGCCTGAAAGGCCGACGCCTCTTTCGCCGAGCATCGTGTCATAAGCGTTTGGCAGGCGTGAAATGAAGCCGTGAGCGTTTGCAATGTCGGCGGCGTTGATAACCTGCTCGGGGTGAGCGCCGGGGAGAGAATAGGCGATATTGTTGAATATCGTGTCTCTGAACATCATCGGCTCCTGCTGAACATAGCCAATCTGCGAGCGGTAAAAAGACATGTCGATATCACGGATGTT
>JBJEQC010000008.1:0-1802 GCA_051881555.1 Acutalibacteraceae bacterium | reverse complement strand
CCGAATTTTCTTTCGCCCTCCGAATCGGAAAAAGCGATAACTACTCACCCGACGGTAATCAGTGCGGTTTTGAGAATTCTTCACGAATCACAATATAACAAGGTCAAAGTCGGCGACTCTCCGGCAAACGGAACCTGCCGTGCCGCCCTCGGCAAGCTGGCGCTGACCGACGAGGAGCTTCACGGCGCAACAATTGCCGATATGGATAAAGAGGTGCTTGTTAAATATCCCGAGGGTAAAATAGCAAATGAGTTTTATTATTGCCGTGAGGTCACGGAAGCCGACGCCGTTATAGGTTTGAGCAAAATGAAAACTCATGCCCTTGAAAGAATAACGGGTGCTGTAAAAAATATGTACGGTCTGATTTGCGGCAAAAGAAAAGCCGCAGGGCATGTCAAATATCCCACTGCGGTCAACTTTGCAAAAATGCTTTGCGATATTCACAAATCCACTCCTCAGCGCCTGCACATTATGGACGCAGTTGTTGCAATGGAGGGCAACGGACCTTCATCGGGTTCACCGATTAATATGAATATGATTATCGCTTCGCCCGATCCCGTTGCGCTGGACACCGTATTTTGCCGCCTTGTTCACCTCAACCCTGCGTTGGTACCCACAAATGTTCAGGCTTCGGTTGTCAGACTCGGCACCATGGACGAAAAAGAAATTGAAATAATTCTTACCGAGGGAGAAAACACAACCGTTTGCGGCATCTCCGAATTAGTCCGCAAATACGGCAACCCCGATTTTGATGTGGTGAGAGATAAAGAGAAGTACAGAACCGCCCTGAGCATTATCTCAAAAGTCACCGGAGGAAACAGAAAGCCCGTAATCGATAAAAGCAAGTGCATAAAATGCGGAATCTGCGTTGACCATTGCCCCGTTGAGGGGAAAGCGGTTGATTTCGTCAACGGCAAAGCCGAGCCGCCCGTTTACAACTATAAAAAATGTATCCGTTGCTATTGCTGTCAGGAGCTTTGCCCGCAAAAAGCAATAAGCGTAAAAGGAATTTTCTGATTGCAATGATTAATATTTTGAAAGACAGCAGATATAAATCCGTTCCGGCTTTTTTCTGCGCTTTGGGGTGGTCATTAGCCTATCCGCTGATAAAAATCGGATACCGGCAGTTCGGGATTGCGCCGGACGACCTTGGCGGAAAAATACTTTTTGCCGGAATCCGTTTCTTTTTTGCGGGAGCATTGGTTCTGGCGTTTTGCCTTATCGAAAAAACCAAATGTGAAATAAAATGCAAAAAAGATTATTTATGGCTGATTCTGTTTGCGGCAGTCAATACAACGCTCCACTATATGTTTGCATACATAGGGCTTGGCTACAATCCGAGCGCAAGATCAACCATTCTGGACTCCATGGGCGGATTCTTTCTGATAATCCTTTCTACGATTATTTTCTCCGATGACAAAATATCGGCATCAAAAATAATCGGCTGTGTGCTCGGAATTGCGGGAATTGTTTCTATTAACATTCAGCCCGGAGAGAATTTCTTTGAAAATATTACGCTGAGAGGCGACGGAATGATTCTGCTCAACGCCTGCTGTGCGGGCTTCGGCGGGATTATTACACGGGTTGTTTCCAAGAAAATGAATATGCTCAACGCCACGGGTCTGAGCATGCTTATAGGCGGTGCTTTTCTCCTTGCAATCGGTTTTGCAGTCGGAACAGACAGCGTGTGGAGCTTTAATTCTAAAGGAATACTTGTTCTGTTCGTATTGATTCTGATATCTGCGGCATGCTTCGGAGTTTATAACGAACTGCTTGCTTACCACCCGATAAGCAAAATTGCA
>JBJEQC010000007.1:0-1808 GCA_051881555.1 Acutalibacteraceae bacterium | reverse complement strand
ATTAAAAATAAAACACATTATCGCAGCTAATTACGCATAGTTTTTAGAACAGCGTAATTTTACCGAAAAGGTGCGATAATGTGTTTGTTGTTTTAAGATATGTTGAACCCGAGAAAAAACGGATGGCAAGGAACCGTCAGAAAAAACTGCTTGAGCGTTCCGCCCCTGCCGCTTACCCGACTCTTAACGGGCTTCCGTTTTATACTCTCGATATACTTAATGATAAAAACGGAATCAACTGGGACTCAGTCTGCAAAAAATGCGGAAGATACGCTTCCCGAATCGTTGCGCCCCGCTGCCTTTGCCTGCCCGACAGCGGCATACTGAAGCGATTTCTGCCGTCCGTTTCTGCGGCTCATTTTATTTTTAACACCGCTCTGGAAATAATAAAAGCCATGACCGTTCCGCCCGACCGATTTTCCGTCACCGTGACCGACAGAACCGCCGCCGTCAGTTCAAAAATATGCTTGCTTCTGCCTTACAGCTCCGTTGTCAGGGTTATCACCGCCAATCCCGAAAGATATTCCGCCGCCTGTATGGAAGCCTTTGACAGATTCGGGGCGTCTTTGATAGTCCGCCCATCTTACGAGCCTCTCCGCAAGCCCGATGTTGTCATCTGCTGTGACGGCTGTGCCACCTCGGCAATGAGCGGTGCGGCGGTTTTTGCGGCAAAGCACGGAAGCTTCGGTGCTCTGCGCTTTTGCGGCAACGGAATGGAGCTTTCGGAACGCCACAGAGAGATAATTCCGCCCGATATCGAACCTGTCGATTTCTGCTCGGCAGTCACCGAGCTTTGCGGAAGCTCAGAATACAGAAATTTCTCTTTTTCAGAAATCGAAATAAGCTGTCGGGAGTGCACTGATATGTCGCCCGATAAATGCCTTGAATGTTATTGTTGCGGAGCGTATCTTGAACGGGCTTTAAGGAAATAAATACTTGACATATTATTTTATATTATATATAATATAGCAGATAATAGCAAAAGCATAAAATCGAAATCACGTTAATTTGATAAAAGGAGATTCGACTAAAATGGAAAAACAAACTGTCTTTACCCGTGAAGATTATAACAAACTCAGCGCAGAGCTTAACAAGCTCAAAACCGAGGGAAGAGACGACATTGCTGAAAAAATCAAAGAAGCCCGTTCTCACGGCGACCTTTCGGAAAACGCCGAATACGATGAGGCGATGAACGAACAGGCGAAGATGGAAGCCGAGATTGCAAAGCTTGAGGCTGACCTTCGCAACGCCAAGATTCTCGATGAAGAAGAGCTTACAACCGAATCAATCCACATCGGCTCAAAGGTTAAGCTTTACGATATGGATTTTGAGGAAGAGGTTGAGTATAAAATTCTCGGCAAAAGCGATATCGACAACGGAATTATCTCGGATCTTTCTCCCGTCGGTTCTGCAATTATGGGCAAAAAGGTCGGAGATATTGCCGAGGTTCACACCCCCACAGGCAAGGTCATCAAGATGAAGGTTCTTGCAATTTCTAAATAATTTCAATATTTCAGCGATGGGAATTCGGGGCATTTTTGCCCTGCCTGTCGCTTTTTGAGACTAATGGATTCTTTTAATGATTCACGAAAGGAATAATAATATGGCTGAAGAAAAGAATATAACCGCCGCTGAGCAGGAAGAACAGGTTCAGGATGTCAACGAGCTCAGACAAATCAGAATTGACAAGCTTGAAGCTCTGCAAAGCGCAGGCAAAGACCCTTTCCTTATCACAACCGCCGATCAGTCAATCCATAACGCCGAGATAAACGAGCGTTTTGAGGAGCTTGAAAATCAGGATGTCTGCA
>JBJEQC010000006.1:0-7876 GCA_051881555.1 Acutalibacteraceae bacterium | reverse complement strand
GGTAATGTTTTTATGCTCCGTAATTATCAGGTAGCGGTCTTCGCTGATTTTTTTAACGAAGCTGTTGTAGGATTCCGCCCAGTTATCAAGAGCCGCTTCAACCTGACTCTTGATTTCGGCAATCTCGCTGTCTCTGAAATCGTTTCTTGAGCCGTCAAGGTTATCCATTTCAACAACGAGCGCATAGGGGCGTGAATTATAATATTCAAGCTCAATCTTTTTAAGGTCGGTGTTGTCAAGATAATAGAAAGCGCACATTCCGATGCCGCCTGACTGATATGTAACGGCGTAAACGGTGTAATACCGTTCGCCGATCTGAACGCATACGCTCCCCCGCTCGATAAGCTCTTCAACGCTCAGCCCGTTGGTGAACATATCAAGCGTATCGGTCTGGGCAATCCTGTCAGGCGAAATCTCGTTCATAAACCTTTGGCTTCGCCAGATAATGCTGCCCGATTCGTCGCAGACCGCAACGGGAAAAGGAAAGTTTGAAAGCACCTTTTCATCGGTGAAATCAAGCTTTTTGGCGGTTTTAATCAGGAAACGCTTATATCTGTTCCCGGCAGACAGCGCTCTGTAGACCGCAACTGCGCACACTATCAGAAAAGCAACGCATTCTGCAACCGCAAGGCGCGGTTCAATAAAAACGGTCATGGCGATAAAGGCCGCCGAAATACCGGCAACCAGACATAACAAAACGCTGTCATACCAAAAACCTTTGAATTTCATTTATACCTCCATGATTATGGGAAGAATGACGGGGCTTCTCTTGGTCTGCTCATAGACAAAATGAGAAACCGCATCTCTGAGCTTGCTCTTAATCGTCGAAATATCGCTTATATTGCTGTAATAGCAATTTTCAAGCGCTTTTTCGGCGCATTTTCTTGCATTGTCAATAAGCTCCTCGGCTTCCTTGACATAAACGAAGCCTCTAGTGAACACCTCGGGGCCTGCGATAATCTGACCCGTCTGATAATCGATTGAAGCCGCAACGATGATAATGCCGTCTTGACTGAGGTGCTTTCTGTCTCTGAGAACAACGCTTCCGACATCTCCGACGCCGTAGCCGTCAACAAAGACCTTGCCCGCGGGAACGGGAGCGCCGTTTTTGATTGATTTGTTTGTTATTTCGGCAACATAGCCGTTATCTGCAATAAAGATATTTTCTTTGCTTATACCCAGACCCTCCGCAAGCGCCGCATGCTTTCTCAGATGCTTCTGCTCGCCGTGAACCGGGATAAAATACTTGGGCTTGACAAGCCCCATAATGAGCTTGAGTTCTTCCTGGCAGGCGTGACCCGAAACATGAACGTCATACATCTTTTCGTAGATAACCTGCGCTCCGAGCTTTAACAGTTCATTGACAACCTTGCCGACCGTCTTTTCGTTGCCCGGAATCGGAGTTGCGGAAATGATAACATAATCGTTCGGGTGGATTTCAACCTTGCGGTGATCCGAAAACGCCATTCTTGAAAGCGCCGACATCGGCTCGCCCTGACTGCCCGTTGTTATGATAACCAAATTCTCTGCGGGATAGCGGTTAATCAGATCGGCATTGATAAGAACGCCCTCGGGAATGTTGAGGTAGCCGAGCTGTGCGCTGATATTGACAACATTTTCAAGGCTTCTGCCGATAATCGCAACCTTTCTGCCCAGAGAGCTTGCAACATTGATTATCTGCTGAACTCTGTGGATATTCGACGCAAAGGTTGCAACGATTATTCTGTTTTTGCCCGCCTTGCGGAACAGAATTTCAAACGATTCGCCGACCTTGCGCTCGCTCTCCGTGTAGCCGGGTCTTTCGGCATTTGTTGAATCCGAAAGCAGGCAGAGAACGCCTTCGTTGCCGAGCTGTGCAAATCGGGCAAGGTCAATCATGCCGCCGTCAATGGGCGTGCTGTCAATCTTGAAGTCGCCCATATGAACGACCGTTCCGTTTTCGTATTTTATCGCAAGCGCAATCGCATCGGGGATTGAATGGTTAACATGAATCGCTTCAACATCGAATCCGCCGAAGCTGACAACATCCCCCGGAGCTATTTCGTGAAGCTTTGCGCTGCTGAGCAGGCCGTGTTCTTTAAGCTTACCCTGAATCAGACCTATGGTCAGCTTTGTGCCGTAAACGGGGAAATTGGCGGTTTTGAGCAGATATGCAAGAGCGCCGATGTGATCCTCGTGGCCGTGAGTTATGATAACTCCCCTGATTTTGTCGGCGTTGCGCTCAACATAAGAGAAATCGGGGATAACCAGGTCAACTCCGAGCATTTCAGGGTCGGGGAACGATAGTCCGCAGTCTACAAGGAACATGTCGTCCTTATATTCATAAAGAGTCATGTTTTTGCCGACCTCGTTCAGTCCGCCGAGAAAAGCGATTTTGAGCGGAAGCTCATTTGTTTTTCTGTATTTCTTCGCAGAACCGTTTCTCGGCTTTGAGGGAGCAGGCCTTTTTGCCTGCTTTGTCTGAGCAGCCTGTGTCTTTCGCTGCTTTGTCTGCTTGTTCTGCTTATTCTGCTGATTATTTGACTTTTTAGTGCTGTTTTCCGAATTATTTTTCTTCTGCATATTTTCTCCTGTTCTTCTTAAATTTCGGTGACACCCGGAATGCATCGGGAATTGCAAAACAGACCCGTGCGGTATCACCGTTGTTTTCGGCATATGCCGAAATATATCTTCAAACAAATCAAATCCTCGCCCGACAACGGTGAAAAAGTGAAAATACGCCGTAATATCAAATTTTCGGCATATTGTGTTCAACTCTCATCACCTTATGTTAACGCAGCCGCAAAAAGCGGCCGCAACGCTGAACCACGCTCTTATCCCACAGTATATATTATCCTTTTAACCCGCCAATGTCAAGGTCTCAGCTAAAATATTAATAAATAATTATTATATTATAAACTGCTCTCCTCCGCCTTTTCAATAATGTCCTCAATATCGGCGCAAAGCTCCTGTGCCGCCTCGGTTGAATCCGCCTCGGCAAGAACACGGATATTCTCTCCGCTTTTTTCGGGAACAATCAGCAATCTGCCGCCGCTTCTTATAAGCTTGATTCCCTCGGCGTCGTTATTTATGCTGACATCCTCCTCGCCGACAAGAGACGCAAGGTTTGCGGGAGAAAATCCGATGTGAATTGTCTTTTTGACAATATATTTTTCGGGCAGCTCCGACAGAAGCGTTTCAATGCTGCAATCTCTTTCCTTCATTACCGAAAGCAGCTTGATTGCAAGAAAAAGCCCGTCACGCACGAAGGTCTGCTTTGCCGCAAGTCTCCTTGCCGCCGAATCCGAGGTGTCCGCAGGAGTTGTCAGATAGCGGTAAGCATTTCTGCCGCAGGCTTCGGCAAGAGAATCGAGAAATTCGGGGGCGTCATACGGAACGGCGATGTCCCTGCCGTTTTTCATCTCGTTCAGACAGCAGACCGCAAGAAGCTTTTCGTATTCGATTCTGCCCGATTCCGTTACTGCGGTCAGCTTCGTTCCCGAACTGTTGACTTCAAGAATCAGCCCGTCGCTCCCGTGCGCTCCGAGCCTTGCGGCGCAGGAGGTCAGCAGAGCCTTGATGCTCTCGTTTTCGCATTCAAAAGACGCTCCGATTCCGTCAAGCCCGTAAGGTGCTTGCTTTGAAAGCTCTCTGCCGTAAAGCAGCCTGATGCTCGACATATCCGAAATTTCTTTAAGCTCGCTTTCGGGAGTTTCACGGAACTCGCATTTTGACATTCCGCTCTCTATCTCCCGTTCAAAACGTCTCGGGATTGAAAGGCCGCCCTCGCCGCAGATTTTTATTTCCCGTCCGTTTCTGCCGCCTGCAAACAGTCCAACGCCGAGGCCGCAGAAATTGACAAGAAAATTCAGCTGAGCTTCAAAGCATTCGCCGAAATTCCAGACCGTGCTGCCCGCTCCCGCAAGACCCGCCGACAGAGCAAGCTGCATCACCTCCGCACTCCTTGAGCCGTCATTGGCAATCCCTGCCCTTTGCCCGTTAACCGTTGCGCCGACTGCCGCACCGAGCCTCACGCAGGTTTCGCAGTTGAGCCTTGTGCCGCCCTTTTCGTCAATTCCGCCGTCGCCGAGGTATTCGGATTTCACCGAGCCGTATTTTACATTGGCCGAAACCGATGTTCCCGAGCCGACTATCTTGCCGGGCCAGACCATAACGCCCGATTTTACGCTTGCTCCTTCGCCGATAACGCTTCCCGACCCCGCAACGCTCCCCTCAAACATTGAAGAGCCTTTTTTGAGAGCCGCTCCCGAGCAGACGAGCGCCCCGGTCACCGAGGAACAAGGCGCAAGCCAGCAGTTTTCAAGGATTACCGAATATCTCGCTTTTGCTTCTCTGCCTATACAGCACTTATCGTCAATCACGGTATACGGCCCGATAACTGCACCGTCCTCAATCTCAACATCCGATCCGATATAAACCGGCGGAATAATGCCGTAATCGCCGTCGGGCAAACCGTTTTCGGCAAAAATTCCGCTTGCAATCTGACCTGCGGGGGGAGAGATTCTGCCGTCAAAAACATCGTGCTGGCTTTTGATATAAGCGTCGATATTGCCGACATCGCACCAATATCCGTCGGTATGATAAGCATAAATCGGCAAGCCCTTTTCGAGCATCATGGGAAACAAATCCGCCGCAAAATCAAAGCGTTTTCCTCCCGGAATCAGCTCCAGGCATTCGGGATCAATGATATATACCCCCGTGTTGGCATAATTGCTCACAGCCTGATTCCATGACGGTTTTTCAACAAAGCCGATAACTCTGTTTTCGTTGTTCACCTTAACGATTCCGTATTCTCTCGGATCCTCCGCTTCGGTAACGACGATTGTAATTTTTGCACTGCTCGCCTTATGATATGTCATTATTTTGTCGATTTCAAAATTGCACAGAGCGTCTCCGCTGATAACGACAAACGGTTCGTTTATCCCCGCCGCCGCATTTTTGACGCTGCCTGCCGTGCCGAGCGGCTCATCCTCTCTGAAAAAATCAAGGCTCAGATTTTTATAGCCCGATTCATATTCTTTTTCGATAATATGCGGCAGATATCCGAGCGTTACCGCCGCTCTCGTCACTCCTCCCGCCCGCAAAACATCGAAAATATACTCGATAATCGGTTTGCCGAGGATTCTCGCCATGGGTTTCGGCAAAGTGCAGGTCAGAGGTCTGAGCCTGCTGCCCTCGCCGCCTGCCATGATTACCGCTCTCATCAAAAATCATTCCTTTCCGATTTTCTCTCAATTTATTATTGGCAGAATATTAAATAATAACCAAAAATATCTTGTTTAATTCGGAAATTGATGATATAATTATTTTCAAATAAAATTATAAAGGATTAACCATGAGTGAACTGAAAAAAGTTGATATTTTTACCGACGGAGCCTGTTCGGGCAATCCCGGCCCCGGAGGTTGGGGCGCAATTCTCAGATACGGCAATCACGAGCTTGAACTGAGCGGCGGCGAGAAATCGACCACCAACAACCGAATGGAGCTGACGGCGGTTATCGAAGCGCTGAAGCGCTTAAAAGAAAAATGCTCGGTCACGATATACACCGATTCAAAATATGTTGCCGACGCTTTTCTTCAGGGCTGGATCTGGAACTGGGCAAAAAACGGCTGGAAAAAGTCCGACAAAAAGCCCGTTCTCAACCCCGAGCTCTGGCAGACTCTTTTGACGGAAATCAGAAAGCACGATTATAAAATCGTGTGGGTCAAGGGTCACGCAGGTCATCCCGAAAATGAGCGTTGTGACAAGCTCGCAACGGCAAAAGCGGCGGAATTCGGAAAATAATCAATGAAAGGATGATTCCCATTAAACTCTCTGTAATAATGTGGATTTTCACTGCGCTGTCAGGCATTTCAACGGTTCTTTCTTATGCGGTTCCCCGTTTCAGAAAGAATTATCTTATCCCGAAAATGGTTTGCTCGTTTATGTTTTTGATGACGGGCATTTTTGCGGCATATGCCTATTCTGCGGAAAAAGCCATGCTTGACACCGACCATACGCCGATGATTTATTCGATTCTTATTGTCATTGCCCTGTTCTTCGGGCTTGTCGGCGATTTCTTTGTTGAATGGCGTGAGGGAAAACATTTCTTAATCGCCGCTCTTTTCTTCGGAATCGGTCATCTGATTTATTTTTATAACTTTGCTTTTCTTCTTTCCCCGCCGCTGAGCGGATATTGGGTGCAAATTCTGCTTGGCTTTGCCGCTCTGTGCGTTGTGTCCGTGATTCATGTCATGATTAACAAAATTAAATTTGTCGGCAAGAACAAGCTTGTCTGCATTTATTCCCTCTGCCTAATGATTTCTTTCATTTCAGCGGTTTCAAGAGGATTTGTCTGCGTTTCGGGAGGAAACGCGGCTTTCGGCGCAATGCTTATTGCGGCAGGCTTTCTTTTTCTTGCCTCCGACGGCGCTCTTGCCGCCATGCTTTTCGGCTCACCTCTCACCAAAAGAACAGACGCTATCGTTTTGTTTACATATTTCCCCGCTCAAACCCTGTTTGCTCTGAGCATTTATTTTCAATGAGAGAAAGGAAAAATTAATATGAAAAAAGTTGTCAGCGTTATTCTTGTTGCCGTTATGGCAATATCAATTTGCGTGCCCGCTCTTGCGGCGAACGATTCCTGCGGCTGCGGAACGGCTCCCGTCATTTATGTTCCCGGCTTCGGCGAAGCAATTTATGAAAACCCCGAAAGCGACGACAGAACAAGCGTTTTCCCGCCGAGCGACGATGCGATAAAATCCGCCGTTCCCGACATTCTCAAAGCCGCCGTCTGCCTGCTCGCATTCAATGATTATGACGGCTTCGGCACAAACGCCATTGCCGGAGCGGATAAGCTTCTCGGCAGCCTTGCTCTGAATCTTGACGGAACGCCCGTTAAGAATACGGGAGCAATGCCGAATCCCGCCCCCGAAGCAGAAAAGCATAAAATCGAAAATTACGGTTTTAACGGTTCAACCGAAAGCGAAACCGGCGAATATAAATTCGTTTATGACTGGCGGCTTGACCCCATTGACAATGCAAAGCTTCTGAAAGAATATGTCAATGAAGTCAAAGAGGCAACGGGTCATTCAAAGGTTATTCTCTCCTGCCACAGTCAGGGCAACACAATCGTTGCTTCATATCTTCATCTTTTCGGCTCTGACGATGTTGAAAAGCTTGTTTTCCTTTCTCCCGCATATAAAGGTCTTTCGCTCATAGGCTCTTTGCTTACGATGCAGGTCGGCGTTTCGGGCAAGGGCGAAGAGCTTGAAGAATTCATCAAGAGCTTTATGGGCTATGACAACGCTCAGAGTCAGTTAATCACATCGGTGGTTGATATTCTCAGAAAGGCGGGCGTTGTTGATTCCCTGCTCGACTATGTTCAGAAGCTTCTTGACGAACAGCTTGACAGAATATTCAAGGAATACCTTGTTGACGCAATGGGCACAATGCCCGGCGTCTGGTCGTTTGTTCCCGATGAATATTATGAAGATGCAAAAGAGGAGCTTCTCGGCGACAACGAAAAATACGCCGAGCTTATCAGGAGAGCCGACTATTATCACTACAATGTTCAGAACAAGCTTGAGGATATCCTCAAAGCGGCAAAGAGAAACGGCGTGAGCATTATTATTTCCGTCGGCTGCGGAATTTCAACAATTCCCGTTACGGCGGCAAAGACGGAATCCCACTCCGATATGCTCATTGACACAAAATACATGAGCATCGGCGCAACCTGCGCTCCGTTCGGCGAAACCCTCGGCGACGGCTATGTTCAGAAGAATACCGGCTGCGGCCACAATCATGTTTCGCCCGACAACACGATTGACGCTTCAACCTGCCTTTTCCCCGAATACACATGGTTCATCTACGGCAGCGACCACAATCAGTTCGGCG
>JBJEQC010000005.1:0-7884 GCA_051881555.1 Acutalibacteraceae bacterium | reverse complement strand
GGCGCAAGAGATATTGACGATAAAATGGGCGATGCCCGCCGTGCGCTTGATTGGGAGGCACAGTGGGAATGCGCCATTGACCCCGAAACCGCAAAAGCAATCAGAGATGAGCGCTCGCCCGAGCATGATGACACCTGCTCCATGTGCGGCAAGTTCTGCGCCGTCAGAAGTATGAATAAAGCCCTGAGCGGCGAACATATTGATATTCTGTAATCGAAAAACCGCAGTGCAAAATCGCACTGCGGTTTTTTAAATCTTATTTAACCGGCATCATATAGAAACTGAATTCAAGACCCTTGCTGCCGTCAACCTCAAACTGAGGAAGAACATCGGGGCCGCAGCTTGCGGTTCCCGTGCCTCGTGTGAAGCCGTCAATATTAACGGCAACCGTGTTTTCGTCGTGGAGATCTTCCTGATGCTTTGCATTCTGAAGAAGCTTCTGAGAAAATTCTCTGACATTGAAATTGAAATAGTTATCATCAAAGCCGAATCTGAGTCCACAGCCGTTTTCGTCTGTGACGGCAAGGTAACGAACCTTGGTTCTGTTGCCCGAATCCTGCGGTCTGATGTAAGGCTCGTGCATTTCGTCAACGGTTGTGTTATAAACTCCGACTGATGCCTGAGCATAGAGGTCTGAAAGGTTTTCGCACTCTCCCATGCCGTAATATTCAACATTTCTGAATTCTTTCGGCATTTCAAGAGTTAAGCCGAATCTCGGCATATGAGCGGCAAGGCGTTTCTTCGAAATCGGAGTGAACTCTGCTTCAACCTTAACGGCTCCGCCCGCATAAACGCTGTATTCAACCTTGACCTCCGCAAGAGAAAGCGGAGTTTTTTTGCTTTTAAGGCGGTATTTAACCTCAATTTCTGCCTTGCCTTTTTCAAGCTCCGCTTCAAAATCAACGCACTTGCAGGCGTAATCGTCATAGCCTGCGTTAATCCACTTTTCTCTGTACCAGCTGTCATTGTCAAGGTATGCACGGTAGATGTTCGGAACAAAGCCCTTTGCGTTTGCAGGGGAGGAGTTTATAAGCTCCGTGCCGTTTGAAATGTAGCTTTCAATCATTCCGCTCTTTGCAGAGAACTTTATGCTTCCGCAGCCGAAATCAACTGTTGCGCCGTTTTCGTCGCTTTCAAGCTTCAGCTTGCCCTCTGCTTTCGGCTTTTCAAATTTATAATCTTCTTTAAGAGCGATTTGCTCAAATGCAAGCTCATTGTCGCCTTCATAGTAATAAATATTGATATGGCAGTCACATTTATCCTTGGGAACGTTCAGCTCAACATCAAAGGATTTTTTCTGCTCCGGCTCAATGTCAAGCACAATTTCATCCGCCGCAATCAGAATATTGCCGTTTTTGACAAGCTCCCACACCGCCGTTATGTATGAAGTGTTTCTGAAACGGTTGGTGTTGGTGAAAGTGATTTTGCCGTCTGCATATTCGGCTCTGACGGGGCGGTATACATTTTTCATTTCCTTTGCACCCGTGTGAAGCCTTCTGTCGGGATAAACAAGGCCGTCAACGCAGAAACAGCCGTCATGCTTCTTTTCACCGTGGTCGCCGCCGTAGGTGAATTTTAATTTGCCGTTTGAATGGTAAACCGCATGATCAGACCATTCCCAGATACAGCCGCCCATGAGATTGTCATATTTATAGAAAATTTTCCAGTATTCTTCAAGTCCGCCGGGGCCTACGCCCATTGCGTGAGCATATTCGCAGAGAATGAACGGTTTATTTGTGTATTTCTTTCCTCTCTTATGTCTGCCGCATCTTTCAACGTCCTTGTGGCTTGTATACATCTCGGATACAACATCATATGAATGTCTCTTGGTGTGAACGACGTGCTCATAGTGAACGGGAATATCGGGACATTCCTCGTGAAGATATTCGTAGCAGACATCCTGACATGCGTAGCCGCCCGCTTCATTGCCGAGAGACCACAGGATTATTGAAGCGTGGCTTCTGTCACGCAGATACATTCTTTTAACTCTGTCAAGATATCTCGGAGCCCATTTGATATCGCTGCTGATAAGGTGAATGTTATTATGAGGAGCGGCGGCACAGCCGTGAGTTTCAATATCCGCTTCATCAATGACATAAAGACCGTAGATGTCGCAGAGCGTGAGGAACTGAGCGTCGGGAGGATAGTGCGAGGTTCTGACGGCGTTGACATTGAGAGATTTCATGAGCTTTATGTCTTTTTCAAGATCCGCAAAGGTCATGACATAGCCGGTTTTGTATTGGCTGTCATGATGGTTAACGCCCTTGAGCTTAATTTTTTTGCCGTTGACCGTGAATATATCCCTTTTGATTTTAACTGTTTTGAAGCCGATATAATTGCGAACGGTCATTATCTGTTCTTCGCCTTTATAAAGGGTGAGAAATGCAGTGTAGAGCGTCGGAATTTCAGCATTCCATGCGATAACATCAAGTCCGCTGAATTTAATTTCGGCGTTTGCCGAAGCGTCGGCAGTCTTTGAAGCAATCAGCTTGTTTTTGCCGCTGTATATCTCAGCGCAGATGGTATATCCTTCGGTTTCGCCCTCAATTGCGGCGCTGATATCAAGATTCCAGCCCTTTGAGGTTTCCTTGGGTCTGTAATAGATATCGTTAAGGTAGGTTTTCGGCATTTCATAGAGCAGAACATCTCTGAAAATGCCGTTTTCTCTGAACATATCCTGGCATTCAAGGAAAGTGCCTGTAGACCATTTATGAACAACGGCAACAAGCTCGTTTTCGCCGACCTTGACATATTTTGTAATATCAAATTCAGCCGTGTTGTGTGCGCCCTCGCTGTAGCCGACATAATCGCCGTTTATGTAAAGATCAATGCAGGGAACAACGCCAAGGAACGAAATGATAAAAACCTTATCCTTGCTGTCAATTTCAAATATCTTTCTGTATATGCCTGCCGACTGCTCTTCGGGAACATGAGGCGGAACATCGTCAAAGGGATAGGGACAGTTGAGATAAACCGGGGATTCATAGCCCGTTCTCTGCCATGTTGAGGGAACCTTGATGTTATCGAACGGCACGCTGTCCGTATCAAGCACATCGGGAATATCCTTGCGGCTCTGATAATATCTGAACTGCCAGTCGCCCGAAAGAACACGGACTATATCCGAGGATTTTCTTTCTTTTGAGAAAGGAATTTTCCTGAGAGCCTCTTTTGAAGAATAGGGGATGGAGTAGCATCTGCCCTCACGCTTGTTGATTTCAAAAACAGAAAAGTCACCGTAATTTGTTTTGTTAACAGAATACTTCATGGCGTTACTGTCTCTCCTTTAATTTCTTTATCATTATTTTAGCCGCTTTATATATATCGCCGCAGCCGAGAGTGATAATCAAATCTCCCTTTTCAGCGTTGTCAACGGCATATTGCGCAACTTCTTCAAAGGTGTTGAACCAGACGCTGCCGGGAATCTTTTCAGCGAGCTGATAGGTGTAGATATTATAGGTGTTAACCTCTCTTGAACCCATGATTTCGGTCATTATGCAACGGTCGGGAATCTGAAGAACTCTGACAAAATCATCAAAAAGAATTGCGGTTCTTGAATAAGTGAACGGCTGAAAAACAGCCCATACCTTGTTGTAGCCCATGTTCATGGCGGTTTTGAGAGTAACTTCAAGCTCTCTCGGGTGGTGGGCGTAGTCATCGGCAATCGTTATGCCGTCAATTTCCGCAAGCTTTTCAAAGCGTCTGCCTGCGCCGTGAAAATCCGCAATTCCCTTAACGCATTCTTCAAAGGTAACGCCCGAATACATTGCCGAAGCGATAACCGCAAGAGCGTTATAGACATTGTGTCTGCCGGGAATCGAAAGCTTAACCCTGCCGAGGTTTTCGCCGCCTTTGATAAGGTCGAATGAAGCGTATTCATTTTCGGAGCTTATATTAACCGCTCTGTAATCGTTGCCCTCGCCCGTGCCGAAGGTGATAAGCGGCTTATCGCAGATTTCTTTTGCGGCATTAACAGCTTCAATCGTGTTAGCGTCGTCGCCGTTATAAACAATAACCTTTGTCGCCATCGATGCAAATTTCGTAAATGACTTTTTGAGATTTTCAAGAGTCTTGAAATAGTCAAGATGATCCTCGTCAATGTTCAGAATGACTGCAACATCGGGCGAAAGGTCAAGGAAGGTGTCAACAAATTCGCACGCTTCGCAGACCATATGCTCGCTGTGACCGACCATTCCGTTTGAGCCCGTCAGAGGGAGCTTGCCGCCGATGACAGCCGTCGGGTCAAACTTTGCTTCAATGAGCACCTGCGTGAGCATGGAGCAGGCGGTTGTCTTGCCGTGAGTGCCGCTGATGCAGATGCTGTTCGGGTAAATTCTCGTGACTGCTCCGAGAAGCTTGCTTCTTTCAAAGGTCGGAATGCCCGAAGCCTTTGCGGCAACAAGCTCGGGGTTGTCTTTGAGCAGGGCGGCGGTGTAGACAATCATTTCTGCGCCCTCGATATTTTCCGCTCTCTGCCCCATGGCAACGGGTATTCCGAGAGAACGGATTCTTGCGAGAGTGTCGGTTTCGTTGTTGTCGGAGCCGCTGAGAATATAGCCCTCTTTATGGAGAATTTCGGCAAGCGGGCACATTCCCGAGCCGCCGATGCCGATAAAATGGATTCTTTTAACGGTTTTAAGTAAATTATCAATTTCAGGCATGATAAAAGCTTCCTTTCTCAGTATCTATTTTATTATATATCATATGAAAGGAAAAATAAAGAAAAACTTTATATATTACATAAGATTTTTTTGTTGTCACAGCTTAACGCTTAAATCATAAAATGTTATTGAAACCCGAGGGGGTGAAAGGTTGAAAAAAATCAATAATTTTCTGATAATCGGCGGCGACGGCAGGCAGTTATATATGGCAGACTATCTTGAAAGCCTCGGTTACGGAGTTGAGATATACGGCTTGCCCGAAAAAGAGCGTAAATGCGCTGAAAACATTGAAGAAGCCGTCGGGAAAAGCGATGCGCTGATTCTGCCTTTGCCTGCCGTTAAAGGCGAAAAAAATATTTTCTCGATTGTTCCCATGAAAGAAACCGTTGACGATATTTCGCTGATGATAAAGCCGGAACAGCCGATTTTTGCCGGAATGGTGAGCAGGGGAGTTGAAGCAAAGCTGACTTTGGGCGGCGGTAAGGTTTTTGATTATTTCCGCCGTGAGGATGTGACCGTTATGAACACAGTTCCGACTGTTCAGGGAATCCTGAAAACCGTGATTGACAACATAGATTATACGATTCATTCGAGCCGATGCGCCGTTTTCGGCTACGGCAGAGTGGCAAAGGTTACTGCGGATATCCTTTCAAAAATCGGAGCGGAAGTAACGGTTTGCGCAAGAAAATACGGCGATCTGGCGGCGGCTGAAATCAAGGGGATGAAAGGCTGTCTGATTTCGGATTTTTATAAAACAGCCCGTGATTACGATATTATTGTCAACACCGTTCCGTCGATTGTGATTGACCGAAAAATCCTTGAAAATGTTAAATCCGACTGTCTGATTATCGATGTGGCTTCCGCACCGTTCGGAACGGATTTTGCGGCGGCTTACGAGCTTGGAATCAATGCAATTCAATGCCCGTCTCTGCCCGGCAAGGTTGCGCCGAAAACGGCGGGAAAAATAATAGCTGACGGAATAATTAATATGATGAAGGAGTGTGAGTATGGATAATATTACCGCAGGATTCGCACTTTGCGGTTCGTTTTGCACCTTTGAAAAAGCAATCGGGCAGATTCCGGAGCTGAGAAGCAGGGGAGCCGATGTCGTTCCGATAATGTCATATAACGCCTTTTCAACCGACACAAGATTCGGCAAAGCGGCTGATTTTGTTGAAAAAATCGAGGCAATGTGCGAAAAGAAAGTGATTTCAGACCTGACTACGGCAGAACCGATAGGCCCTGAAAAACTGCTTGACATTCTGATTATCGAGCCATGCACGGGCAACACTCTTGCAAAGCTTGCGAGCGGAGTAACCGACACGCCCGTCACCCTTGCGGCGAAGGCTCATCTGCGCAACGAAAGACCTCTGCTTATAGCGGTTTCAACGAACGACGCTCTTTCAACCGCCGCTCAGAACATAGGCAGACTGCTTAATTGCAGAAATGTTTATTTTGTTCCCATGAAGCAGGATAACTGCGAGAAGAAGCCGAGGAGCATTGTTGCGGATTTTTCGAGAACCTGCGAAGCCGCCGAAGCCGCTTTGAACGGCAAACAGCTTCAGCCGATATTCATTTAACACATTACATTAAAAAACAGAGACAGGCACATTCAATGCACCTGTCTCTGAATTTTTTATTTTTTCTTGTTTTTCTTTGCTTTTTTCGGGCTTGACGCCGCCTTGGGCGTTTTCTTTTCGAGGAAAACAAGAAGCAGGCACCAAAGAGCGGCAAGCAGAACGAACAGAAGACAAACGAGAATTGCGTTCTGAAGAGCAAAGCTGAGGATTCCGCCGAGAGCGGGTATGTAAGACTGAATCAGACCGTAGCAGTCCGATGCCATTATGGTTACGGGATAAGCCGACTGATTGGCAATATCCGTTGTTGAAAGCTCCGAATCGCTGTCTGAAATAATGTTGGCATAATTGATAACATTGATACTGCATCCCGAATCCGAGGCGGGAACGGCGATAAGATCCTGAGCGGCATATTCGTTTGCGGAGAGCTTCTTTGAAATGATGAGGTCGCCCTTTGAAACGCCGAGGGCTTCAACATCACAGCTCATTGTATTAAAGCAAATTCCGCCGATGTCGGAGCCGTTGTTGTCAAGGAATATTGCAACAAAACAGCCGAGCATGAAAATAACAACGGTTATGGCGAGCATAACGATTGAAATAATCTTTCCTGCCAGAACTCCGCCGCTCTTCTTTGCTTTTTCGGGCATGTCAATATGAGCTTCGCCGTAATTGCCTTTTGAGAAATCCAGATCTTCTTCCTGCTCATTTTCGTCAGCCCCGACGGGAACATATGACGGAGAGCTCTGACCGATGGGAACAAGCGGACGGGCCTTTTTCTGAACGGGCTGTTCTGGCTTCGGCTCAAATGCGGGCTCCGTCGATGAAGGACGGGCGGGGGGATTGAAATATCTCGGGGCTGAACCGACCGTTGCTTCGCTTCGCTGAACGGCGTCAGCCTTGTTTATCTCGGGAATAAGACTTTTTGCTTCCGCACCGCTTTCAGCAGGCTTTGAAGCTCTTGTTTTGGAAACAAACTCGAGGTCGAGCTCGTCAATGCTTTTTAATCGGAATTGTTCCATAACTGAAATTCTGCCTTTCTGTTTTGTGAGCGGTGTTATTATTTTGAAATCTTGGTGCGGAGAATAACATTCTCTCTTGTAATTTCTTCGCTGAGCTTAACTATCTTGTCAATGCTTGCAAGAACGGATGCGTCTGCGGCGGGAGCGGAAGCAGCTGCTCCGCCTGCCTTGAGAGCCTTGTTCTCGTCGGAGAGGGAGCGGCAAATCTTCTTGAGCTTTTCGTTGTTTGCCTCGGTTGCCTTTGCATATTCAAAAACCTTCTTATATTCAGCTTTAAGAACAGCTATGTATTGCTCAACCTGCTCGCAGTTGTAGCCGTTTTGAACTTTTTGAAATAAGTCTTTATTATCCATAAAATTTGTCCTCCGTAATACAAATAAAACTTTACTACTTGAATATACCACATATTGACCAAAAAAACAACAAAAAATTAAAAAAAATATACCAAATGTTATTGAATTCTGCCGCCGACGAATGAAAATGAATTTTTTATGAAATTTCAGATTTCACTTGACAAAGCAATCTGATGCGGATATACTATAGGTGTGCTATCTGTGATATCACACTTGAAGAGCGAAAGGAGGGCGGCAGTTTGATTATTGTTGATAAAAAGAGCCGGGTGCCGGTTTA
>JBJEQC010000004.1:0-7896 GCA_051881555.1 Acutalibacteraceae bacterium | reverse complement strand
TTTGTAGGGGACGGGTTTCCCGTCCCGCGGGAGGCGAAACGCCTCCCCTACAGGGTTAGATGGAGTTTGTCATATATACCGTCAAATTCCAATTTATTTATATGAAAATTAACAAACCGC
Source organism: Acutalibacteraceae bacterium (assembly GCA_051881555.1). GTDB lineage: Bacteria > Bacillota > Clostridia > Oscillospirales > Acutalibacteraceae > CAG-177. The sequence continues at coordinate 7,776 of JBJEQC010000004.1, read as the reverse complement.
CCGAAAGGAGATTGTCTCTTTTCGGGCGGTATTTATAATTATTTGGTAAAATCAGAATATAATTCCGAGTATTACTTTTGCAACGGGTTTAATGAGGAAAACAAGGAATTTAACGGGTGTGTCGCAGATTAACGAAGCAAGAGTGCCGAAATCAACAAAGTTTCCGTCGTCCTCTGCAGCGGGTGCTCCGTCATAGTCGAGAGTGAAAGGCTCTGAATAAAGGATTCCGCCCTTTCCGAGGATTTCTGCTCTGACATAGCAACCGATTTCATCGGAATAATCGTCAAGATCAATTTCCGAACCGGTCGCTATAACCTTGCCGTCAGCAATCCAATGAACAAGAAGGGCGTTCTCGGCGGTGATTGCTATTGTATCTTCCGCATCGTCAACAACGATGTTTGTAACCTTGGGAGCGGCAAATCCGTCCTCAACCTTGTATCTTGTGCCCTGACTGCCGTTTTCTGCAATTTCGGTATTTATTGTTTTAACACATTCTGCAAGCTCTTTGCCGAATTCAACGGCTTCGTCGTTCTGAGAAGCAAGGAGAGTTGCGCTGTAGCCTGCAAGTTCGTCAACATTGCCGATATATTTGCTTGCCGCAAAGAATGTGCCTGCTGAAAGAGCGGTTTTAAGAGCGGGAGAAGTAAGCTCAGGCATAAGAACAACAGTATAGCCCGAATCAACTATATCAAGGTTGTGAGCGTCAGTTGAGCCGATTGCAAAAACATTTCTGCCTGTCGGAACAACCTTTTGAAGAAGAATATCCCAAAGCTTTCTGTCAAAGCGGGTGCGTGAATCACCCTTGCTGTTGATGTCAATACCGATGCAGGTGTCATAGCTCTTGAGAATGGATGCAAATTTATTGATTACATAGTTATAATGCGTGTTTTCAACGTTATAAGCGTCGGCTGTGTAAACTTCATCTCTTGCGTTAGTGTATTCGCCGGGATGATTGATAACCGAAAGACCGTCAAGCTCCTGAACCTTGCTTATGGGGGTAAGATAGTCGCTTGTTCCGCCGACGATTCCCGTTCCGTAGTTAACAAACCATGAGTTAACATGAGCGTTGTTGAAAGATGTGGGGTTGTGCTCAATGCCGAAAGGAACTCTCATCATTGCCTGACCGTCACCGTTTTCAAGGGTCTGAGTGTAATATTCATCGCCGTTGACGGTTTCAACTTTATAAGCGTTTCCGTTTGCGGCAGTTCCGCTTGAAGAAAGAACCTCGTCGTGATGTTCGCCGTCATTTTTGATAACCGATACAACTTCCATTGCTGTGTTGAATTCCTGAGTCGTGTAGCCGGTACTGTTTGTGCCGTGGTCGGTTATTGCATAAATATCAAAGCCGAGTTCGTAATGTCTTTCAGCCATTTCGGGCAGGGTGTTGTGACCGTCGCTGAAAGTCGTGTGGCTGTGAAGATCAGCTTTGTATTGATTCCATGATGTGAAATCAACTGTAGCGTAAGGGTTTGTGATTTCATAGTCGGTGTCTGTTGCCGCAAAAGCGAGGGAAGAACCCGTCAGAAGCATTGCTGTTGCAAGCAAAACCGAGAGAGCTTTTTTGAATTTTTGCATTTCATTACCTCCGTAATTTTTACTTTATTTATAGAGTATTATAACAAAAGCTTAAAAAATTGTAAATACTAAACAAAAAAAATAGAAATTTTTTGTTAATGAAAAACCGATAATAATTTGAAATTTTAAAGTATTTATGTTAATATAATGTTAAAGTTTTAAATGGGAGATTTTGCTATGGCTCTAATAAGAAAAATAATGTCCGTTCTGACCTTGCCGTTATTACTGTTAACTTTGGTTACAAGCCCTGTAGCGGAATCAACCGAAACAGCCGAGCTTGTTTCGCAGGATGTTTTTGTTTTTGAAAAAGCTTTGCTAATGGGTCAGGGTATAGCGACCGACGGCGAATATTATTACACAAGCGGTGCTATTGCCGCTATTAATCTGACGGCTCTCGGCAAATTCACCTTTGATGACTTTGAATTAGTTGATTCTGCAGTTAATCCCTTGCCGAAAAAATGCTCTGAAAGAGGTAACAATCATATCGGCGGCATCAGCGTTTATAACGGTAAAATTTATGCTTCCGTTGAGGGTGGCGACGAATGCAAGGCGTGTATTGTCGTTTTTGACTGTGAAACATTAAAAGCAACGGGCGAAATATATGATTTGCCTAATGAGATTTATTCCGACGGTGTGCCTTGGCTTGCCGTTGATTCTCAGACGGGTCTGTTATATGCTTCAAAATGGTCTCATGCTCAGACCCTTTATGCTTATGATGTCAACGATTCAATGAAGCTTGTCAAAGAAATACCGCTTACCGGGCTTTCAGAAATTGACAGAATACAGGGCGGTGAATTCTTGAACGGAGTGCTTTATCTCTCAAATGACACAAAGGACAGCGGGAATTATAAGAATATTATTCGTGTTAATGTTGAAACGGGATATGTAAGCCTTGCCGCTCAGCGAAATGTCGGCGGGGATAATGTTGAAGCCGAGGGAATGACTTTTTGGCAGTCCGAGGACGGCTCTGTTATGCATGTTCTTGATTATAACAAAGTTTTAGGTGTGTTCGTTCATCATTATAAAGTTAATTTTGCGGAGGAAAGCTGATGAAGTTTTCAGATATACATATTCGTGATCCGTTCATTTTGCCGTTTGAGGGGAAGTATTATCTTTACGGAACCCGCGGTGAAACCGCTTGGCAAACTGCCTGCGGACTTGATGTATATGTAAGCACGGATCTTGAAAACTGGAGTAATCCTATAGAGTGCTTCAGCGTTCCCGACGGCTTTTGGGCTGACAGAGAAATCTGGGCTCCCGAGGTTCATTATTATAACGGCAAGTTCAATATGTTTGTTTCTCTGCGTTCTGACAGCAGACTCAGGGGAACTCAGATTCTTCAAAGCGTTTCTCCCGAAGGTCCGTTTGTTCCGACTTCAAACGATGCAATAACTCCCCATGATTGGCAATGCCTTGACGGAACTCTTTATATTGATAAAAAAGGCGAACCTTACATAGTATTCTGCCATGAATGGGTTCAGGTTAAAGACGGTGAAATGTGTGCAATGAAGCTTACTTCAGATTTATCGTCTCCCGCAGGAGAACCGTTTGTTCTTTTCAAAGCCTCAGAGCCGTTCTGGGCTGATAAAAGCCGCAAAGATTTTATAACCGACGGGCCGTTCATGTATCGCACGCAAGGCGGAAAACTGCTTATGATTTGGTCGTCAATAAATGAAAAAGGATATGTTCAGGCGGTTTCTTCGTCAGATAACGGAGAAATTGACGGCAATTGGCGGCATGAAAAACTTTTGTTTGATAAAAATGGCGGTCACGGCATGATTTTTGAGGATTTTTCGGGTTCTCTGCATCTTATTCTTCATTCTCCCAATAACCATCCGCTCGAAAGACCCGTTTTGTTTGAATTAAAAGAAGAAAATGATAGCTTGCATATAATTTGAAAGGATGAAATAAATGAAAAAGGTAATCAGTATTATTCTTGCAATCTCAATTATGCTTGTATCGGCAGTTCCTGCCTTTGCGGGCGAGAAAGTCCATGACCCCGACAAATGCGAAAATGTCCCCGTCATTATTGTCAGAGGAATGGATTTTGCAGGCCTCTATGTTGACTACGGAACCGAAAACGAAAAGCCGATTCTTGATGTCGATGTTCCCGATCTTCTCTTGAAGCTTGCGGGCGTTTTTGCAAATCTCAGCTTTTTCAAAACCGACGAAGCCATCGATATCGTTATTGATTACGCTTATGATTTGCTTAAATATCTGACTATTGACGAGAACGGCGATTCGCTTTATAACATCGGTCAGCCAAAATATACAGAAGGTGCAGGAAATTATCAGGAGCTTGTTGAGGGCGAATTTAACGAACTGGGCATGGCAAGAGCCTGCATTGAAAATTTCGGAGGCGACCACACATATTATTTAAATTACGATTGGCGCCTTGATCCCTTTGTTGTTGCAGATGAAATAAACACTCTTGTTGAAACCGCCATAAAAGAAACAGGTCATAAAAAGGTCAGCATTGTCTGCGCGAGCATGGGCGGCATTATGACTCTTGCTTATCTGACCAAATACGGCTATGATAAAATTGAACGCTGTCTGTTTATGTCATCAACTCTTTTCGGTGCTCAGGTTGCGTCCGATTTGCTCAACGGCAGAGTCAGCATTGAGGCAGATAATCTTTACAACTTCCTTAATTATCAGATTAAAAATAAAGATATGCCCGTTGTTGAGGAGCTTTGCGGTGTATTGAATGAACTCGGTGGCTTTGATTTTCTGACGGAGATTACCGATTTTATCCTTGAATATTATTATGATGATATTTATGACAGAGTGCTGAAACCTATTTTCGGCCACATGCTGACTCTTTGGGGTCTTGTTCAGCCTGAAGATTATGAATCGGCAATTGAATTCATGCTTGGCGGCAGAAACGCTGAAAATGCAGATTTCCTTAAAAGAGCCGACCGCCTTCAGGCAATGATGGCAGGCAGAGATAAGCTCCTCAATAAAATGATTAACAGCGGAGTTAAAGTAGCGATTGTTTCAAATTATAATTCTCCTCTTGTTCCCGTTTATGAGAGCGCCGATTGGAACGGCGACGGCACTCTTGAAACCTATCAGACCTCGGGATATGCAACCGTTGCAAAATACGGCGAGACTCTCGGAGCCGATTATGTTGCTGAGAATCCGAAATATCTTTCGCCCGACAGAGTTGTTGATCTTTCAACGGCTCGTTTCCCGAAATATACCTATGCAATCAGCGGTGCACCGCATGTTTCGTGCAGATACGGAAGCGATTACAGCGACTTTATGATTTGGCTTTTAACCTATGACGGTGAGTTTTATGCTGGCGCATCAAGCAAATATCCGCAGTTTATGGTTTCGGGCTATGATCAAAATTTCAGAACGGCAAACTGAAAAATTAAACCGTTTTTCTGCAAAGGCTGAGCAAAAAAGCTTGGCCTTTGCATTTTTTTGCAAAAATAAAGCACAAATGTTCGGAAATCTATTGAATTATAGAATAAAAATTGATATAATTAATTAGCGTGAAAGGGCGGTGATTAAATGTCTGATGTCAATTATATCATTAATTTGATTATCAATGATGAAAAGCTTTCAAAAAGCAGGAGCTTCAGCGACACAGTTTACGGCGATGAGCCGATAATAAAGGTTGCTTCAAAAATGAATAATTACCTTCCCCAAAAATATGTAGAGATGAAAAAACTTGCTTCTTCAAGCTTTTATTCATCTGAGGGAATTTCCGAAACCTTTTATAAACAGGCAGTGTTTATGGAAGATTTTGAGGATTCATATGATTTCAAAGGCTCTTTTTCAGCTTTTATGCCGACCTACCGTTCAATGAGCAACGCCCAGCTCAGAGGTTATTTTTCGTGGAGAACCGATGTCAGACACGGAATAATAAATAAAGTCAGTGATTCTTTTGCCGCAGTCTATATTTGCGAATTGCTCAATCAAATCGGTGTTGATTCTCCCGAAGACGGTTTAAAAAAGATTATAGATTTCTGCGAAGCATACAGAGGCTTTAACGGCACATTATCGCTCTATGCCGCTCATTGGATTATAGATTATGTAGTTTATCATAATCTTGATAAATCGCTTGCAGATGAGTTTATATATGATTACTTTGATGAATCGTTAGATGTGCTGATAAATTGCAGAACCTGTGACGATGAAGAACTTTTCGATTCGCTTTGTTTCCTTTCTTCAAATAACATCATTAATTCAAAATTTTGCAGAGACAATCCCGACTTATTCAAGGCGGTTGTTTGCTCGGTTATCAGAGCGCTAACGGATTATTATGAGGAAAAAAGAAAAACAGCTTTTTATGAATATCTTTTCGGCAGAATTCAGACTATGAGATATCAGATTTTCTCGGGTGCTGTTTTCTATGACAGAATTAAGTATGAGGATTACACTTATAAATTCAATGATGCTTTGGAATATTCATGCAAAAACGGCGTGTGGTATTGCCGAAAGCTTTATTTCTCCAGAAATAAAAGCCTGAAGCTAAGCGCAATAATAAAAAATATTGATTCTGCGCTCAGAAAAAAACTCGGTTACCGTTTTCCGCTAAAGCCCGTTGATTGCCCGAAAACCATATTGAAAATTATCGAAAATGAGATTGACCGATATTTCTTGAACAGGAAAAAAGAAGCGGCAAAGAAAATTGAAATCGATGTTTCAAAGCTCGGCGAAATCAGAGCTGTTTCCGAAGTTACAAAAAACAAGCTTATTGTTGACGATGAGCTTTCCGAACCCGTGGAAATTAACCCTGTTCAAGAAGTCGAAGAAATCCAAAATGATTCTCCGCTTGACGATACGGAATACAGATTCATGCAATGCTTGCTTTACGGCAGAAGCTATGCTCAGCTAATCAAAGACAGCGGAATGCTTTTGTCTGTCGTTGCAGATTCTGTCAATGAAAAGCTTTTTGACTTAATCGGAGACACGGCGATTATCTTTGACGGCGATAATCCCGAATTAATAGAAGATTATACAGATGAACTGAAAGGAATTATATCCGAATGATAATACCTAAAAGAATTGCATCGGTAGTTATTAATTCACTTAAAGGCGGCGTTGTTCCGAGAATAGGTCTGCCTTATATTACCGTCGGCAGAGAGACTGAAATCAATGCTCTGCTGCATGATGTTGATATCATTGCAGACGGCGGTGCAAGCTTTCGCTTCATTGTCGGCCGTTACGGAAGCGGCAAAAGCTTTTTGCTTCAGACGATAAGAAATTATGTTATGGACAGAAACTTTGTTGTTGCCGATGCAGACCTTTCGCCCGAAAGACGGCTTCAGGGAACAAAGGGGCAGGGCTTGGCAACCTATAAAGAGCTTATCCGTAATATTTCAACAAAAACAAGACCCGAGGGCGGTGCGCTTACTTTGATTCTCGACCGCTGGATAAGCGGCGTTCAGAGCGAAACTGCGTTGGAAAGCGGTCTTGATATCAACGCACCCGAATTCTCAAAGCTTGTTGAGAAAAAGATATATGAGGTTGTTAATTCTCTGAGCGAAATGGTTCACGGCTTTGATTTTGCAAAGCTTCTGACGATTTATTACAGATCCTATGTTGACGGAAACGACGAAAACAAAGCAAAGGTTGTTAAATGGTTCAGGGGAGAATACGCCACCAAAACCGAGGCTAAGGCCGAACTCGGCGTTAATATCATCATCACCGACGACGATTGGTATGAATATATCAAGCTTTTTGCGGCTTTTCTGAAAAAAGCGGGATATAACGGCTTGCTGATTCTCATTGACGAGCTTGTTAATATTTATAAAATTCCCAATTCAATAACAAGGCAGTATAATTACGAAAAGATACTGACTATGTATAACGACACCTTGCAGGGAAAAGCGTCTCATCTCGGCATAATCATGTGCGGCACTCCGCAATGTATTGAAGACACAAGACGGGGAGTCTACAGCTATGAGGCTCTGCGTTCAAGGCTATCCGAGGGAAGATTCGGCAGGGAGGGCGTTAAAGACATGCTTGCTCCGGTAATCAAGCTTCAGCCGCTGACCAATGAAGAGCTTCTTGTTTTGATTGAAAAGCTTGCCGACATTCATGCAACGCTGTTTGAATACGAACAGACTCTTACTCAGGATGATTTGATTAATTTCATTAAAATAGAACTCGGCAGAATCGGCGCAGACAGTAACATCACGCCTAGAGAGGTAATCCGTGATTTCCTTGAACTGCTTAATATTGTCT
>JBJEQC010000003.1:0-7946 GCA_051881555.1 Acutalibacteraceae bacterium | reverse complement strand
TAAGCGAGGTTGAAAAGGTCAACCGCAAGGTCTGGCATCAGATTTCGGGAGCGGCTTTTCTTAAAATCAGCGGGTTGATTGACGATGAAGAAATTCTCGGAGCAGTCCGCTGGCACACAACGGGCAAGTCGGGCATGACCCTGCTCGAAAAAATCGTATATGTTGCGGATTTTATATCCGCCGACAGAGATTACGGCGATGTTGATGTTGTTCGCAGGCTTGCGGATTTAAGCCTCGAACACGCCATTCTTTATACTTCACGCTACACGGTCAGAAAAATGATATCGGGCGATTTGCCGCTGCACCCCGCAACGGTTGATTGCTACAACGACATGCTGCTGCATTTCGGCGTGCAGAAAGGATAATGACAATGACAGATTCAAAAGAACTTGTAAGAGAAATTGCTAAGGTGCTCGACGAGAAAAAGGCAATGGATATCGTTGCCATCAAGACCGAGGAAGTCACGATCGTTTCGGATTATTTCGTTATCGCTTCGGGCACTTCAAACACCCACACAAAGGCTCTTGCCGATGATGTTGAATACGAGATAAAAGAAAGGCTCGGCATTTCTCCCGAACATGTTGAGGGCAGGGCGACGGGCTGGATTCTGCTTGACTATTCAACGGTTCTCGTTCACATTTTCCGGCAGGAGAACAGAGAATATTATAACCTTGAAAGACTTTGGGCTGATGCAAGTCAGCTTGATTTGTCAGATATTATTACAGAGAATTAAAGAGAATTAAGGAGAGGTGTTGTTGCTTTTATGGCACAGTACGATTACGCTAATATAGAAAAGAAATGGCAGAAATATTGGGAGGAGCACGAAACATTCAAGACAGATGTTTGGGATTTTTCAAAGCCCAAATATTATGTTCTTGACATGTTCCCCTATCCCTCGGGCGTAGGTCTTCATGCGGGTCATCCCGAAGGCTACACAGCCACCGATATTGTTTCAAGAATGAAGAGAATGCAGGGCTATAATGTTCTTCATCCCATGGGTTACGATTCATTCGGTCTTCCCGCAGAGCAGTACGCCGTTAAGACGGGTCACAATCCCAACGGCTTCACTCAGGATAACATTCAGACCTTCTCAAAACAGCTTAAAGAGCTGGGCTTTGACTATGACTGGTCAAAGATGATTGCCACATCTGACCCCTCATATTACAAGTGGACTCAGTGGATTTTCAAGCAGCTCTATCTCAAAGGCTATGCAAAGCTTGTTGATATCCCCGTTAACTGGTGCGAGGAGCTTGGCACGGTTCTTGCAAACGATGAAGTTATTGACGGCAAGAGCGAGCGTGGCGGTTATCCCGTAGTCCGCAAGAACATGAAGCAGTGGGTTATCGACCAGGTTGCATTTGCCGAGGAGCTTCTTGACGGCCTCAATGAAATTGACTGGCCCGAATCAACCAAGGATATGCAGCGTCATTGGATAGGCAAGAGCACGGGCGTTGAGGTTGAATTTCAGCTTGTCGGCGGCGGCAAGTTCTCAATCTTCACAACCTGTATTGAAACAATTTACGGCATTACCTTCATGGTTATGGCTCCCGACGGCGAGCTTGTCAAGGAGCTTATGCCGAGAATTGAAAACAAAGACGAGGTTAACGCCTATATTCAGGAAACAATCAAAAAATCCGATATGGACCGTACCGACCTCAACAAGACAAAATCGGGCTGTCCTCTTAAAGGCATCTATGCCATTAACCCCGTTAACGGCAAAGAAGTTCCCGTTTATATCGGCGACTTTGTTCTTGCAAGCTACGGCACGGGCGCAGTTATGGCAGTTCCCAGCCATGACCAGCGTGACTTTGAATATGCCGTTGTACATAATATCCCCATGATTCAGGTTATTGACGGCGCAGATGTTTCGGAGTGTGCCTTTGAAAAGGGCAGCTATCTCGGCAAGGGCTGTAAGCTCATCAATTCGGAGGAATTTACGGGTCTTACGGTTGAAGAAGCAAAGGAAGCCATCACTCAGAAGCTTGAAAAGATGGGCGTTGCCAAGAGAAAGGTTAACTACCATTTCCGTGAGTGGATTTTTGCAAGACAGCGTTATTGGGGCGAACCCGTGCCTGTTTATTACACGGACGACGGCGAAATACATGTTCTCGATGACGATGAGCTTCCGCTCGTTCTGCCCGAGCTTGAAGAATATAAGGGCAAGAACGGTCAGGCTCCTCTTGAAAATGCAGAGGATTGGAAATATATCGAGAAAGACGGCGTCAGGGGCAAGCGTGAAACCTCAACGATGCCCGGCTCGGCAGGTTCAAGCTGGTACTATATGAGATATATTGACCCGCATAACGATAAAGCAATCTGTGACCCCGAGCTTCTCAAGCATTGGCTCCCCGTTGACCTTTATGTCGGCGGCCCCGAGCACGCGGTCGGCCACCTTATGTATTCAAGAATCTGGAACAGATTCCTTTATAATGAGGGCGTTTCACCCGTTAAAGAGCCTTTCAAAAAGCTTGTTCATCAGGGCATGATTCTCGGCTCAAACGGCATCAAGATGGGTAAAAGATTCCCCGAATATGTAGTTAATCCTTCGGATATAGTCCGTGATTACGGCGCAGACACTCTCCGTCTCTATGAGATGTTCATGGGTCCTCTTGAAGCTTCAAAGCCCTGGAGCAATCAGGGCGTTGAGGGCGCAAAGCGTTTCCTTTCAAGAGTATGGAACTTCTTCACCGATGAATCAAAGATTAATGACAGCAAGTTTGCGGAGCTTGAAAAAATCTATAATGTTACAATCCGCAAGGTTACGACAGACTTTGAACAGCTTGCTTTCAACACGGCAATCAGCCAGATGATGATTTTTGTCAATGCGGTTTACAAGGCAGACAGCTGCCCCAAGGAATTTGCAGAGGGCTTTATCAAGGCACTCAGCCCCATTGCTCCCCACATCTGCGAAGAAATCTGGGAGAAATTCGGTCATAACGATACAATCGCATTTGAAAGCTGGCCGACCTATGACGAGTCAAAATGCGTTGACGATGAAATTGAAATTGCCGTTCAGATTAACGGCAAGGTCAGAGAAAAGCTCGTTGTTGCCGCCGACGCCGAAAGCGACGAGGTTCTCGCCGCCGCAAAGGCTCTTGAAAAGATAGCGGAAGCAATCGACGGAATGACTGTTGTCAAGGAGCTTTATGTCAAGGGCAGACTTGTCAATATAGTCGTTAAAAATGTTGCTAAAAATTAATATTTTAGTTGTTGACAATAGGGGTTAGTCTATTGTATAATACTAACCAAGCTATGATTATATAGTCCCTGTTAAAAGACGAGGGGAGGGAATAGATTTGAGTCAGGTAAAAGTCAAGGAAGGCGAGTCACTCGAAAACGCACTCAGAAGATTCAAGAGACAGACTTCAAGAGACGGCGTTATTCAGGAGGTTCGCAAGAGAGAACATTACGAAAAGCCTTCGGTTAAGAGAAAGAAGAAATCAGAGGCTGCCCGTAAGCGCAAGTTTAAATAATTAAACTTAAAACTCAAAAAGCATCTTTGCCACACGGTGAAGATGCTTTTTCTTCTTTTCGTTAAACCAATTTATAAATTGTCCAAAAAAAATTAAAAATAATTGAACCTTTTGATATGTTTTTTCCGTCTATATAATTGAAGTCGATTTCAGAATACCGTTTCGGAGGTGGTCAGATGAATGAATTTGAAGCTTTACTGAAAGAAAACATGGTGTCATTGGAACGCTTTGTGAATTATAAAATCGGCAATCGGCATGACGCTCAGGATATTATTCAGGAAGCCTGCATAGCCGCTTCCGAAAAATTCGGATTTTTAAGGGATAAAACTCTGTTTAAGGCTTGGCTGATTCGCATTGCAAGCAATAAATGCAACGATTATTTTCGGGAAAAGGTCAAGGTTGACGAGATTTCGTTCGACGCCCTGTCGGAAACGGATTTGCTCAGAAGCGAGGATGATTCCGAAAGAATCGCCGTTCGTGAAACGGTTGATTCTTTGGGCGAAAAAGACCGACAGATTCTGTATCTGTATTTTTTCAGAGACTTAACACAAACAGAAATATCAAAAATTCTGAATCTGCCGCTCGGAACGGTCAAAAGCCGTCTGCATAATGCCAAGCAGAAATTCAAAGAGATATATCCATATCAAAACATATCAAAAGGAGATTATAACATGAAAAAATTACCTGATTTACTGCCTGAATATAAAATAACAAAATCGGATAAACCGCCGTTTTCCGTTAAATGCGAAGAACTGGTTTCATGGGCAATTATACCGAGGCTGAACGAAAAAACAACTTTCGGATTATATTATATGCCCTCAAGAGAAATGCATGGTCTGATAGAAACGGAGGTTGTCGGCGAAGCAGAAATTTACGGAATCAGGGGCGTTGAAATATCGGCGGTTGAGCACGACATGGACGATTATTACAGAACCAAAACGGTCAAAGAATACAAACGCAGTTTCATCGCTCAGCTCACCGACACTCACAGCCGTTTTCTTGCGGAAACTCATGTTGAAAACGGAGTACGCATGGTTCACACCTTTGTTGACGACGACGAATTCACGAAAAATTGGGGATACGGCGAGGATAACTGCGGTCATCCGATTAATATTTCGCAAAAGAATACCATTAAGCGAAACGGAAACACCGTAACGGGCAAGGTCAAGCCCGAAGCAGTTGATATCATCGGCAGATATACCGTTTCGATTAACGGAAAAGAATATGACACGGTCTGCGTTATGGATTTGAACTGCTTTGAGGACAATGTTGTTTCGGAACAGTATCTTGACAAAAACGGAAGAACGGTGCTTTGGCGCAGATTCAACCGCAACGATTGGGCTTTTGAACGCTATCAAAAGAAATGGACCGAAATGCTTCCCGATAACGAACGCCTGACCGTCAACGGTGAAATATATGTTCATTGGTACGACTGCATAACCGATTATATTTTTTGATTGAATAAATCTTGCAAAATGGGGAACTTTATGTTATAATAACAGCGAAAAAGTTCCCCACGGAGGCAATTATGAATTACAATTTATCCGAAATTCAGGAACTGCTTCATCAAAAAGCAGACTATCAGGCAAGATTAAACCTTCTGCCCTATGACGGAAACCCCGAAATTAAAGAACATGGCGGAAGGAAATATATTTATATCCGCAAGCGCATCGGTTCAAGGCTTTCTTCAACCTATGTGGATGTTTATTCCGATGAACTTTATCAGCTTCTTCTCCGCAACGCCCGTGACGCAAGGGAATACAGAAAAAATATTCGCAAGCTTGACAAAGAGCTTGCGGCTCTCGGATATTCCGACGCAGAGCTGTCGCCGAGGGTTCAGCTCAACCTTGATTTTGCCCGTGCAAACATGAAGTCAAACATCTATGACCAGGCGATACTTGAAGGCGTTGCAACAACCTTTCCTCAGACTGAGGATATAATCGAAAACGGTATAGTCAGCGGAATGACCGCAACCGATGTTCAGAAAATTCTGAATCTGAAACACGCATGGGAGTTTATTCTTGACCGTGATGTTATCGGCTATCCGTCGGATTACTCTGTTCTCTGCCATATAGCAAAGCTTGTTAACGAGGGCTTTTTCCGGGACGGCGGGCGTATCAGGGGAGTTCCCGTAGCTATCGGCGGAACAAGCTATATACCGCCTTTGCCGATTGAATCGGAGGTAAAAGAAAATATTGAAGAAATACTTTGCAGAGATATTCCGTCAGACGAAAAAGCGATTATGCTTTGCCTTTATTGCATGAAAACGCAGATTTTCAACGACGGAAACAAGAGAGCGGCGGTTATTTTTGCAAATCATTACCTTATTTCGCAGGGCGGCGGAATGTTGATAATTCCCGAAAAACAGGTTCCCGATTTCAAAAAACTGCTCGTTGCCTACTATGAGGGCAGGGATAACAGCGAAATCATTGAATTTATGAAGAACCTTTGCATTAAAACATTTTGATATGGGGAACAAATCTCTGTTATATTAAGCAAAAAGTTCCCTACAAAATTATATTTTTAAAGCTTGTATCGGCAGTAAGATAACCGATACAAGCTTTTTTCATTTATCGTTCGTCAAATCGCCGCTGCCCTGAACGGGAATGGGTTCGCCGAGATATGTCGGCTCGGGTTTGACTATTGAAAACACAAAATCCTTGTTTCTTGCAAGAATTTCACGCAGATTTCTGTAGCTCTGCCCTGCATAGCTTCGGGGATCGGAGGCAACGCCGTATGCGTCAAGCCCGAGCGCCCTTGCGTCATAAATCGCCCTGTAAAGATGATATTTCTGAGTGACAATCAGAATTTTTTTCGCTTGAAAAATATCTCTTGCCCTATACATGCTCTCATAGGTCGAAAAGCCCGCATGATCCATGAAAACCGCCTCCGAGGGAACGCCCCTGTCAACGGCGAAATTCTTCATGGCGTTAACCTCGTCATAGTCCGTTTTTCCGTGGTCTCCGCTCATAATCAGCTTTTCGCTTGCGCCGTTATCATAAAGCTCAATGCCTTGCAGGAGCCTGTCCTCAAGCATATGGCTCGGCGTTTCGCCGTTCACCCTGCACCCTAAAACGAGAATGCAGTCATAACCGCCGTCTGCATTTTCGGGCGTGAGAATATAGGGCTTCGCCTTTTGTTTGACATAAAAATCAATTCCGAAAACCGCAATGCAGCAGATTAATGCAAGCACAACCGCAGCGGCAAAAAGTCTTTTTATTATTTTCATCTTTATTATCTTCCCTTTTCACAAATATTTCTCTTTCACTTTGCGGAAAGCTCGCATAAAACTATTTCGGGTCTGTTGAAAATTCTGAACGGAAAAACGCTGTTGCCAAGCCCTCTTGAAACAATCATTGAGGTCTCACCGTTTTCGTAAACTCCCAAAGTGTAATCGGGAAAAACTCCCTGAGCGGGGGCAAAAATTCCGCCTATCAAAGGCAGTCTTATCTGCCCGCCGTGGGCGTGACCCGTGAAAACAACATCAAATCCGTTTTTCGCATATAAATCCAAAAGCTCGGGTCGGTGGGAGAGCAGAATGCTTGTTCTGCCCCGGGTTTCCGTTTTCAGGCGTTCAAGCTCGGCGGCAAACAGTATTTTATTCTCGTCCATGACCGAACTGCCAAAAAAATGCAAATCTTCTATTCCCGCAAGGCAGATTTCAGCCCCGTTCCGTTCAATAACGGCGGTTTTGCCTGCGGCGGCAATAACTCCGAGCATTTCCGCTTTTTGAAGAAAGCTTTCATAAACTTCGCCGAGCCGCTGTTCATGGTTGCCCGGAACATAATAAATCGGCGCAACGGAAGCAATATCGCCGAGAAAATCGAGCGCCTTGGCGGTATCGGGTCGGTGGCAGTCGATAATATCGCCGGTGATAACAATGATATCGGGCGAAAGAGCGGTGATTCTGTCGCTAAGCTCAGAACCGAAATCCTTGTTATGCAGGTCGGAAATCTGAACAATGCGGAAGCCGTCAAACTCTGAGGGCATACCGCTCGGCGAAACCGTGAAGCTGCCGACTGTCAAGCTGTTGTTGCTCCAATGCAGAAAGCCCGCAGAAGCGGCGATAATGACGGCAACAACGGCAAAAATCAAAATTCTTTTTTTCTTCATCAAAAACCTCATAAAACTGATAAAAGACGGAGAACAGACACACCGTTCTCCGTCTTTTATCGGATGGCTCTGGCATTGTTGCTCACAAATGCAGATATATGGCACTAACACCATACTGTAAACAGTATATCCTATATTTTCGGGTTCGTCAACTGTTTTTTGAAATTATTTCCGTTTTCTTGAAAATTATTGCGAATCCGCCGTGTTTGATGCTGTTGCTGTTTCGGTCTGTGTTGTTGTGACTTTAACAAGATAATCGGAGCTTACCCAACCCGAAACCGAATTGTATTTAACATAAGCCCAGCCCGTAACCGCCTTGCTGACCGTCAGCTCCGTTCCGTTCGGGATTTTTGCAACAAC
>JBJEQC010000002.1:0-7994 GCA_051881555.1 Acutalibacteraceae bacterium | reverse complement strand
ATATTTTGAAGTTACTTCTCTTCTTTTTTGGGTCACATCATTTTAGCACATACATATTTGCAATTTTTTTGAAAAAATTTATGATGCAATCGGTATTCTGTTATTTTGTTAACTTTTGGATTTCGGAGAGGGTGGCGTTTATCCCGAAAAATGTATTACCGAACCGAAAACATTAAAACTAATTCTAATCAAAGATTATCAATGGCTTGCATCGGACGGACTTCCGATACAAGCCATTTTCTCTGAAATAAATTTTTCGGCATTCGCTCAGAGCGGCAGTCCCGACTGTGATATTATTTCCAGATTAAACTGTTTTTTTCTGCTCCGACTTCAAAGTGATATTTCACAATGCCGAGATCGACTTTAGTATAGAATCCTGCACCAGCTTTCGCAGTAACCTTGCCGTCTTCATAGATAAACTTAAATTTCTGCTGATTCATGGCAGTCGGGGCGAGAAGTGCCGCTTCCGTTCCCGATTTTACCCATTCGGGAGTATCGGTGCTTATATTGCACACCTGATCTATAGCTTTGCTTTTGTGCGCCGTACCCTGAGTTTTGCCGTAACCGAGCGAAATTACAACCGTCAGCTTTTCGCCTTTATCTACTTTGAATGCGGAAGGAATTTTTTTGTAGGACATAGCAACCCAGCAGGTATTAAGACCGAGCTGCTGAGCTTTTAATACAAGGCGTTCTCCGTAGTAACCGCATTTTTCTTCGAGGTCTTTGCATTTCTTTCCGACAAGAGCAATGTAGTTTGTAACGCCGCTGAACTTACCGTAATGCGCCATAAAGCAGTCAAAAGCTTCAGGCTCGTCGGTTACAAGCTGAATGTTCAAACCACCTTCTTTATTGCAGGCGTCGATTTCGGCTTGCAATTCATTAATAATATCTGCATCAATTGCTTTTTCCTCATATTGGCGGACGCTGTGACGGCTTTTAATTGCATCTGAAAGTTCCATTTTTATTCCTCCGATTTTATATATTTTCTCCGCTTCTGTCAGGCAGAAGCTCCATTATTTCTTTTGTATGAATAAATAATCGCAAAAGGCGTTCAAGCACTTGTGTGTCGGAATCGAAATAATAATAATTTTTAGTGCCTTCACGGCGCATATTTATCAGCCCTGCATCTTTGAGTATCTGAAGATGACGGGATACTGCGGGGCGGGAAAGGTTCGTTCTTTTGCTGATTTCGCCGACACGCACTCCGCTGCATCGCCCCATTTTCATCATTTGCAGAATAAGATGCTGACGGTTTTCGTCACCGAGCGCAGACAGCGCCTTTTGACACGCTTTGAATTCTTCTGCCAATGCATTTATTTCTTCCAAGTTATCACCGCTTTCGGTTCGTTTTAACCATTATATCATATGTTTTGCCGAAATGTTGATTGGTAAAGAAAATCAAGACGAATCTGCTTTTGCATTTTAATAAAACAGGGAATGTCCGACAAAACAAGTGCAGAATTATAATTCCGTTCGGCACAATGCGGTTCAATCATTTGTTGTTATGCCAAACGTCAATTTCATCCCTTGACGGTTCTTCAAATTCCGAGAGCAGTTTATTCAATAAGCCCTCGTCAACATAAAAATCCGAACCGCCGGTGCCGTTTTGAATTTTTGCGTTTCTTTCTTCAATGAGCTTTTGCCATCTTGACGGCTCAACATTGACATAGTGCCATTCAATTTCAATGCCGAAGCCGTTAAAATAATCCGTGGTTTCTTTTCTTTCCGCCCGTGTCCCAAAGCCCCAATCCAGAATAACGGTTGCGCCTGCTCTGACGATTTCAACGGCTTTTTTTCTCAGATATCCGTTCACTCTTTGAGCAAAAATGTTGTAAAAATCGCCTTGTTCATTTTTAATCAAATCAAATGTTGCTTCGTCGGTCGATAGAATCACGGCGTTTTCTTTTTCTTTTAGTTGATTTGCATAATATGATTTTCCACTGCATATTTTGCCGCATATCGCTATCAGTTTCGACATAATCACACCTCGGTTTCAAAGCATATTTTTGCGCTCGGAATGCTCGGATATCTCTCCTTATTTGAATATTCTTTGCCTTCGGTTAAACACCTGATGATATTAATGACCCCGCCGTGAGTTATGAGCAAAGCGTTTTTATCATAGCCCTCAAGCGATTTTAAAAGCGAATGCCAAGCGTCATTGACCCTGTTACAGAATTCACATGGGCTTTCACCGTTCGGATAATGTTCCTCCCAACCCATATTTCTCCAATACATGTTTGGGTACTTGCTTTCGGCGATTCTATTATCCAAGCCTGCAAGGTCGCCGTTGTTGACCTCTCTGAATCCGGGAAGATATTCAACAGGCAAACCGAGCTTTTCGGCTATGATTTCGGCTGTCTGCTTTGCTCTGAGAATGTCGCTTGAAAAGATTCTGCCGATATTATAATGCGATAAATTGTTTAATAATTCATCGGCAAGCTCTGTGGATTGGGATAATCCCGTTTCGGTCAAGGCGGAATTGCTCCAACCGCCTCTGACGGATTCATCATCCTGTCCGTGCCTGATTAAATAGATTTTCATTTCGGATTTACTCCATATGTCAAAAGTTTTAACTGCCAAAAATTCCGAATCGGAATAATTGCCGCAATAACGATTGTGATAATCGGATTATATCATAAAGATTGCATATTTACAATATTTTACGAAAAACGGTCGATATCAACACAATTTTCTTGTAGGGAACGCTGTCCTCAGCGTTCCGAAAAAACGGCTCTGGTTTGTGCGGGACGGGTGACCCGTCCCCTACGGTTGCCGCCTGAAAACGCACGGATTCACGGAAATCAGTAGGGTTCGGCGTCCCCGACGAACCGATTCGCCATGGGCGAATAATATTCCGCATTGAAGATGGACGATGTGTGCATCGTCCACTACAAATTGAAAAGCAATCGTAGGGACAACCCTTGCGGCTGTCCGTGAAAATTAATCAAATTCCAACGGAACGCCGGGGACGGCGTTCCCTACAGGAGAATTCATTTTTACCCGGCGTTTTCAAGCGGGCGAACGCAGTTCGCCCCTACCGTGTTGCCGCTGATTTTGGTTGTGTCTCGGAACAATTTGATTCGATTTTAATTATTAATTCAGGCTTGTGTCGGGTTAAAACCTGATGTAAGCCTTGTCTTTTATTATATGATATGGTATAATCAATTTAAAAAATCGGAATTTGTGAGGAGTATTGTTGTGAACTATCTTCGAGGAATAAAGCTTCGGGAGAAACCGGATATATCTTCGTATTTATCAGCTATTCCTGCGATAGGGTATTTAGAAAAAGAGGGATGCTTGATTTTTAATCAACCTGTAACATTTTTTGTTGGAGAAAACGGAACAGGAAAATCCACCCTGCTTGAAGCCATCGCTGTGGCAATGGGATTTAACGCAGAAGGTGGGTCAC
This sequence comes from Acutalibacteraceae bacterium, assembly GCA_051881555.1. Lineage (GTDB taxonomy): Bacteria > Bacillota > Clostridia > Oscillospirales > Acutalibacteraceae > CAG-177. Next base: position 4,585 of record JBJEQC010000002.1, on the reverse strand, counting down.
GAGATTTTATTTTTTCCACGAAGAATACCCACTCGGAGTTATACGAGTTAATTACAACTATAAAAAGCATTTCTCCTGACGACGGCTTTTTCTTGCGAGCCGAAAGCTTTTATAACACCGCCAGTTATCTTGATATGAACAGCTCGATGATACGATACGGCGGAGTATCATTTCATAAGCAGTCACATGGTGAAGCTTTTATGTCTCTGATAACAAACAGATTTGAAGGTAACGGGCTATACATTTTAGACGAGCCGGAATCAGCACTCTCTCCAACCAGGTTAATGAGTTTAATGATAGAAATGAACCGGCTTGTTGAAGCCGGTTCTCAATTCATCATTGCTACACACTCACCAATTCTTATGGCTTTTCCCAATTCTGAATTATATCAATTTTCTGAATTTGGAATTGACCTTGTAAAATATCGTGATACAGAACACTATAGAATTACAAAACAGTTTCTTGATAATCCGGAGAAAATGCTGCATTATCTGTTCAGTGTCAATGATTGATAAATTCCGCTTGATAACGGCGGCATAATATGCTAAAAACAAATCATTATGGAGGCTTCGCAATGTCTGCATTAACAAAAATAATCGGTATATTCTGGAAAATAACGGAAAGGAACGACAACAAACGCCTTTCAAAGCAAACAGAGCCGTCGGGGCTGATTCAGATTAAGGATATTCCCTATTCCGACAGCGAGCATCCGCTGAAAAAGCTTGATGTCTATTATCCCGAGGGCACTCCCGAAGATACAAAGCTGCCCGTTGTTATCGACATTCACGGCGGCGGCTGGTATTACGGCACCAAGGAGCTGAACAAAAACTACTGCCTTTCAATCGCAAAGCGTGGCTTTGCCGTTTTCAGCATGAGCTACAGGCTCGCTCCCGAGGTCTGCATGAACGAACAGCTCTGCGATGTTATGCAGGCTTTGAAATACATAAATGAACATCTATCCGATTATCCTTGCGACAAAAGCAAGATTATGCTCACGGGAGATTCGGCAGGCGGTCAGCTTGCTTCGTTTGCCGCCGCTCTTTGCAGAAGCGGCGAACTGAGAAAAGCGTTTGACGCCGTTGACCCCGGAATTGAGATTACCGCTCTCGGGCTTACCTCTCCCGTTGCTTATTTGCAGCCGAACAGAGGCTTTGTCGGCATGAATTTTGCAACGGTTCTCGGAAAGGGCTTTGAAAATAAGCCTTTCGGTAAATATGTTGACATTGACAAGCTGCTTGACGTAACGGAGCTTCCGCCTGCGTTTCTTGTTACAAGCTCAGGCGATTTCGTCGGCAGAGAGCCGACAAGAAGGCTATTCAACGATATCAAATCAAGGGGCGGCACGGCGTATTTATCCGATTGGGAAAAATCAGGCGGCAAAGACCTTCCCCATGTTTTCAGCGTGCTTTATCCCGAAAATCCCGAATCGGCAAAAACAATTGACGAAATGCTCACATTCTTTATGAGACATTCAAAAGAAAACGAACTTATCGGAGGATAACATGAATAACATCAGAAAAAGACAGGTTCATCTTGATTTTCACACCAACGGCACTCTTTCCGTCGGCGATAAATTCAGCAAAGAGCAGTTTCAGGCGGCTCTGAAAGCGGGTCACATCAATTCGATAACCGTTTTCTCAAAATGCCACCACGGCTATTCCTATCACCCGACCGAGGTTAACGAAATGCACCCCGGTCTGAAATTCGATTTGCTCGGCGCACAGCTTGAAGCCTGCAAGGAAATCGGAGTTAACGCTCCCGTTTATATTTCCGCAGGTCTTGACGAAAAGGAAGCCGAAAAGCATCCCGAATATCTTATCTGCTTCTCTCCCGATCCCGAGGAACAGAAAAAGGAATGGGAACAGCCGCATTTCCATTTTCTCTGCTTCAACTCGCCCTATCTTGACCTGCTCGCCGCCCAAGCCGAGGAGGTAATGCGCAAATACAATCCCTGCGGCATTTTCTTCGACATTGTCGGCCCGAGAGTCTGCTACTGCGAAAACTGCCGAAAGCTTATGAAGGAACAGGGTCTTGACATCAATAACGAGGACGACAGAAACAAATTCGCCGAAATCACGCTTGATAAATATTTTGACACGGTCAACCGTGCCGTCAGAAAATACAGCGACACCGCAACGATTTTTCACAATGCGGGTCATCTGCCCAAGGGCAATTATGATTTTATAAACAGAAGCACCCATCAGGAGCTTGAAAGCCTGCCGACGGGCGGCTGGGGCTACGACCATTTTCCGCTCTCCGCCGCTTACGCAAGAACCCTTGAAAACACCGATTTTCTCGGCATGACGGGCAAATTTCACCATTCATGGGGAGAATTCGGCGGTTTTAAGCATCCCAACGCATTGATTTACGAAACCTCTCTGAGCGTTGCGAACGGCGCAGGCTGTTCAATCGGCGACCAGCTTCACCCGCTCGGCGAAATGAACCCCGCAACCTACAGCCTCATCGGCAAGGCGTACGGCCTTATCGAAGAAAAAGAGCCGTGGCTGAACGGAGCGGAAAACCTTGCCGATATCGCTGTTCTCAGCGCTGAGGCTCTCACAAATTCAAGGCAGGCAGGCGAAAAGCCTGACACGGGAGCTAACCGAATGCTTCTCGAGGAGAAATATCTCTACAATTTCATTGACCTTAATGCGGATTTATCAAAATATAAAATGCTCATTCTGCCCGATATTCCGGGAATGACCGACGGCTTCATTGATAAGCTCAAGAAGTTCATTTCCGAGGGCGGAAAGGTTATCGCAACGGGCGAATCGATCGTTAAAGACGGAAAATTCGTTATCGACTGCGGGGCGGAATACAAGGGCGAAAACGAATATAATCCCGCCTATTTCGTGCCTGCGTTTGACACCGTAAACGGCAAAACCGAATATGTCATGAAAGCAAAATCGTATCTTTTCGAGCCGAAGAGCTGTGAGGTTGTCGGCTACGGTCAGAATCCGTATTTCAACAGAACAAGGGAACATTTCTGCTCTCACGCTCACGCCCCCAATAACCCCGATTCGCAGTTCCCCGCCGTGCTGATAAACGGAAACATTGCCTATGTCGGCTGGGATATTTTCACTGCTTACGCCAACGAAGGGCATCTGATTTTCAAGGAGATTTTTGCATATCTTGCAGAAAGGCTTCTCGGAGACGGTGCGGAGGTTAAGGTTGAAATGCCCGACCGTGGAATCGTCACCCTGACGGAGCAGGCATCTGAACGCCGCAGAATCCTTCATCTGCTCTTTGCACACACCACCGTCAGAGGCAGAAACACCGAGGTCATTGAAAGCTCGGTTCCGCTCTGCAGTGTCAGATGCTCGGTCAAGGCGGAAAAAGCCCCGAAAAGGGTGGTTCTTGTGCCCGAGGGAAAAGAGATTGATTTCGTTTTTGAAAACGGCAGAGTAAATTTCACCGTTCCCGAGGTTAAGATTCATCAAATGGTTTCGATTGAAGAATAAAAAATTCAGCCCGGTTCATTCCGGGCTGTTTTTATTGGTTTTTTGAGTAGACGGAACGCTGAACAATGCAGACATTTCAATTTGTTTGGTAGGGAACGCCGTCCCCGGCGTTCCGAGAAACATGTATGGCTAACTGTAAAGTTTGTAGGGTTCGGCGTCCTCGACGAACCGATTCGCCGCAGGCGAATAATAACATATATGAATTTGGGACGATATAGGCATCATCCACACAAATTGAAAAACAAATCGTAGGGACAGCCCTTGCGGCTGTCCGTGAAAATACATCAAATCCCACGGAACGCCGAGGACGGCGTTCCCTACGGGAAAATCGTTATTTTTCAACATATTCGGCATAACAAACAGTCATAGGCGATTTGCAGAAAGCGGGCGACCACACAGGGTCGCCCCTACCGGCATATGCCTCAGGCACGCTTCATTTCTTCATTTTGTTTCAAGCGGGAGAACACAGTTCTCCCCTACGATGTAGCCGATAGTTTCCGATGTTTTTCGTCACTTTGAGGACTGTGTCTCTTATTTTCGGTATCCTTTTTTTTCTAAAATTCCGATTAATCGTTCGTCAATATTTACATTGGGGTTATGTTCCTCGGCGCAACTGCAAAGCTTTGAAAAAAGCTCATTATGATGGCTCATACACCATGTTACGGGAATAATCCACGGAACATTATTGCATTTAACCTTGACTTTATATATTCCCAATATCGGAATTACGGTGGCATCAAGTCTTAAAATATCCTCATATTTTACATAAAACGACTTGACCCCTTTTCTTGGAATTCTGAATGAATTAAATACAACATAATTATCATGGAACTCAACGAATCTTTTTAAATATTCAAGGCTGTATTTCATATACCAAACAATTAAAAAACCCGTTATTGTTCCGCCTGTTTTTTTCAAAAAAAGTATGTCTCCATTGTTGAAATACATGTAATACAATAAAGAAAAAGAGAATACCACAATAAGAATACATTGAAAATAAAAAGAAATTTTTGAATATTTATATTTAGACATTCAATGAATCCCTCCCATATATTTTGAAACTCCCTGAAATCAAATGATTATTTACATCCCGAACACCCGAAAATGCTTTCCTTGAGTTTACA
>JBJEQC010000001.1:0-8042 GCA_051881555.1 Acutalibacteraceae bacterium | reverse complement strand
AATTCGGAGTCTTATTTACGAAAGAGGGAATGAAGCCATGAACAAATCAGAGCTTTTGCAAAAGGTCAAAGGTGTTCCCGCATATGTTAAAGAGCATTGGGATAAGCCAAACGAAGGAGAATACCTTTCGCTGAAAGAAGTTACGGCATACACCGCCGCTCAGGCAGGCTCATATATTTTCATGACCGCCTCGGGAATTATGACCTTTTCTGCGTCATATTTCTGCGGAGCCATTATGGGGCTTGCCGCTATGGATTTTTCAATAATCAATCTGATCGGCACGATTATCGGCTATATTCTGATATTTATGAACCCCATCGGCATTCTGATTTATGAAAATCACGGTCAGCTCACGCCGAAAATGAGAGTTTTCGCTCATTGTTCATACATAGGTCAGCTTCTTCTCGGCACGATATGCTACTTTATTCCGTCGCATCCGTTTGAATTTATAATGAAAGGTCTGCCGCAGATTATCGGCAATATACTTGTTGTCGGCGGAATAACAAACTACATAAACTGGTTTATCCGCAAAAAGTTCTGCGCCAAATACGGCAGACTCAAGCCGTTCATTCTTATCTGCGGCGTTCCCTGCGCAATTATTATGTCCGTTATCCCCTATCTTCCGCTTGAAGGACTGAGCTACACTAATAAGCTTGTCATTCTTCATTTTGCCTTTACGCTGATGAATTATTTCCTTAACAGTTTCGTCGGCATTAACGGTCTTGTAACCTTTATGACGCCTAACTCTCAGGAAAGACAGAGACTGCATTCAATCGTTCCGATTATTACGGGTCTGTTTCCGTCGATAATCAGCATGTTTTTCCCGATTCTCATAATCTCAACAGGCGGATATCTTAACATCAAGACATATAAAGTATTTGTTCCGATTTTCGCTTTTTTGGGCGTTATAGTAACATTTGCGGCGGCATTCTGCAAAGAAAGAATCATTGAACCGCCGATGGAAAAGCGCAAAAAGGTTACCTTTTGGAAAGGTGCAAAGAATGTTCTCAAGAACAAATATTTATGGATAACCAATATTTCCAATATTTTCAGCCAATGGCAATGGCTTGTCGGAAGCCTGCTTGCTTGGTGGTTTATCTATTCTCTGAGAATGGAATGGTTCTCGGGAATTGCGGCAAACATCGTTGTTGTCGGCATGACGGCGGGAAATCTCCTCTGCCCCGTTTTGACAAAACGCTTTCAGAAAAGAGATATTCTTATTTCATTCAGAGCTCTAACGCTTTTAACCGTTCTGGGAATCGCTCTTGCGGTTAAGCTCCAAAATATCTATATTTTTATGATATCAATGTTCCTGAGAAACACGGTCTCCCCCATTGTTGACGGAGTCGGAGTCGGGCTGAGCGCAGATATTCTCAATTATCATCAATGGAAATACGGCGAAAGAGCTGACGCAATGTCAGGCGTTTTCGGCTGGTTTTTGAACCCCATAACCATGGGCATCGGTCTTATCGTTCCGTGGGCTTTGAAATCCGTCGGCTTCACCTCGGATTGGGATGTTCTCTATGATTCGCAGATTCTGAACAATGTTTTCAGCATTTATACATGGGTAACGGTTATCGGACTTGTGCTTGTTACCATTCCGTTTTTCTTCTATGACCTCACAAAAGAAAAGCATGAAATGTGTGTCAGAGAGCTTCAGGCACGCCTTAAAGCCATAGAAGAAAAAGAAAGCGGCGAAGCCGAGAGCGAAGGCGCTCAGGCCGTTGCCGCAAGCGAGGTGTAAGTGATGAAAAGATTTACTGTTATTATTCTGTCGTTGATTCTCATTATCTGCGCTTTGTTTTCGGGCTGTGCCGAAAGCATTGGCATGGGAAGCGACAAATTAACCATTAAAATTGAAAACGGCGATGCAATAGTTACGGAAATTCCGAACAAATCAACTGTTAAGGAAGTCACCGTTCCCGATGAATACGAGGGCGTTCCCGTCACGGAAATTGCAGACTTTGCGGCAGTCAACATTGAAAGCATTGAAGTTATCAATATCGGCAAAAATGTTAAAACAATCGGTAACTGGGCGTTTGAAAACAACCAAAACCTGAAGGCATTTAATGTTTCGGATGAAAACCCGTATTTTTGCGATGTTGACGGTGTTTTATTCACAAAAGACATGAAAACTCTGCTTTTCTATCCTCTTGCAAGAGATATAAAAACCGTTGAACAGACGAACGAAAACGGTCAGAAAACCGAAGTGAAATCAATTGAATATTCGGTTCCCGAGGGCGTTGAAACAATTCGGACAAAAGCTTTTTATAAATGTCAGAACCTGACGGAAATAACTCTTCCTCAGTCATTAAAATCGATTGAAGAAAAGGCTTTCTTCAGATGCAGTTCATTAAAAGAGCTGATTCTCCCCTCCTCGCTTGAATTCATCGGCAAGGACGCATTTTCATACTGTTCATCCTTGACGGAAACGGTTATACCCGCCTCCGTCAGGCAAATCGACACCTACGCTTTTTATAATTGCACAAATCTGTTAAAAATTGATGTTGCGGCAAAGGAAAGCAACATGACGCTCGGCGAAAAATGGTATCCCACCGATAACGGCAGAACCATTGATAAGCTTGAAATTACTTGGGCTGAATAAGCGACTGTTTTCAGGCTTTTTCATTAATTGACAGCTGTTTGTAGGTCTTTACAATAATGACTGCCGAAATAACCGCAGTTAAAATATCCGATAACGGCATTGAATAAAGCACTCCGTCAAGCCCGAAGAATATCGGCAGCAAGAGAGCAAGACCGACGCCGAACACAATCTCACGCACCATTGAAAGCATTGTTGATTCAAATGCTTTTCCCATCGCTTGAAGAAAAATAAATGTTGCTTTATTGATACAAGCAAGAATTATCATGCAAAGATAAATGCGAAAAGCTTTAACGGCAAATTCGGTATAATATACGCTCTCGTTAGCGGCGCCGAAAATCTGTATCAGCATGTTCGGGAATAACTCAACAATCAAAAGCGCCGCCGTGCCGACACACGCTTCGGCAATCAACAGCTTAGTGAATAAGCTTTTGACTCTTCCCGACTGCTTTGCTCCCATATTGTAACCTGCAATCGGAATACAGCCTGCCGCCATACCGATTACTATTGAAATGACGATCTGGAAAAATTTCATGACAATGCCGACAACCGCCATAGGTATCTGTGCATATTGCTCCTGACCAAAGATCGGATCCATTGCGCCATATTTGCGAATCATGTTATTTATTGCCGCCATTGCAGCCACAAGTGAAATCTGCGCAAGGAAGCTGCAAAGGCCGAGAGACAATGTTTTGCCGACAATTTTTCCTTTCAGTTTAAAGTCTGAGATGCTCGGCTTAATAATTTTTGCCCGGCAAATATAGCAAACTGCAAGAATGGCTGTTGCAATCTGCCCTATAACGGTGGCAACCGCCGCTCCTTTCATGCCCCATTTGAAAACGAAAATGAACACGGGATCAAGAATTATATTAATACCTGCTCCGACCAAGGTTGAAATCATTGCGAACTTAGGGCTGCCGTCGGCTCTGATGATCGGGTTCATTGCCTGACCTAACATATAGAACGGGATACCGAGAGAAATCCAAAAGAAATATTCTTTTGAAAGCTCAAAGGTTTCTGCGTTAACTTTACCGCCAAAGGCTGTGAGTATCGGTTCGGCAAATATCAGATAAACAACAGTTAATATAATACTGCTGATGATACAAAGCAAAACGGAATTTCCGACGCTGCGGGTTGCATTGTCCGCTTTTTTCTCACCAAGCGAAATGCTGACAAAAGCGCAGCAGCCATCGCCTATCATAACGGCGATGCCGAGCGCAATTACCGTTAACGGAAACACAACCGTATTAGCGGCATTACCGTATGACCCGAGATAATCTGCATTCGCAATAAATATCTGGTCAACGATATTATAGAGCGCTCCGACCAAAAGTGAAATGATGCATGGCACTGAGTATTTGACCATAAGTTTACCTATCTTTTCCGTGCCGAGATACGACTGATTCTGTTCTTCCATTTGAACTGCCTCCTAAAAAATACATAAAAAAAATAAATGCGTAAATCCAATAAAACTGGACTTACGCATTTTTGCTGCTCGTTAAAATTTATTATACCACAATTGCTGCGACTGTTTCAAAGGTTTTTTTGCACGAAAATTAATAACAATTTAACCGTCATAAAGCCGAATTATCCAAACGATACGGAAAAATGTATTTCTATTGCTTTTATTTGACAGCAAATGCCTTTTCGGCGGCTTCATCAATAAGCTTTTGCAAAGAAGCGGGAGTTTTGAGCATCCTACGGTCAATTTGCGTCAGGTGAATCACTATCCCCTCATCTTCAAGAGCTGAAAGAAGCTCAATAACAGCAAGAGAATCAAGAATTTCGCTTTCAATCAATTCAAGATCATCATCGGGAAGTTCGTCAAGATCGCAAACATCCTTAATAAACTCTTTAATATTCAAAACAGCATTACTCCTCAAAAATTTTGTTTTCCGTTTCCGTTGAACGATATTTCATTTTTTATTTTAACGGTTTTCGGAATCATATAATACGGCAGAACACTGCGAAGCTTTTCTTTAATTTCATGCTCCGTCAAATTCTTCGCCGTTACACATGCGGCAATTCCCAAAACGGTCTTGTCACCGATTGTATAAACGCTGCATTGCTCAACATTTTCAATTGCGCTGATTGTGCGGCGGATTTCTTCAAGCTCAATTCTGTGACCTTTATATTTTATATATCCGTATTTTCTGCCCAGGCAATAAAGCATTCCTGCGGATATTTCTCCTTTATCGCCCGTTAAATATTTATCGGCAATTTTTTCTTCGCCGAGATAACCTTTGAAAACCGAAGCGCCGCTCAAAGCGATTTCACCGTCAGTTATTTCAATTCGGCAGGTGCCGTTATTAACATCACCGCACGGAAGATAATCCTTATCGACATCCTGCGGAGTTATTTCTGCGGCAGTTACGGCGCAGGTTGCTTCCGTCGGGCCGTAAGCGTTGATGATTCTTATGCCTGCAAATCTGTTAAACAGCTTTGCCGCCGTTTTAGGTTCAAGCTGTTCTCCGCAGAAAAATACAGATAAAAGATTCGGAAGATTGTCTTTCTGAAAATCAGGCGAAATCATGCAATGTTTGGCAAAAGTCGGTGTCATAACAGCCGTTGACGCATTGCTCTTTAAGATTAATTCGGATAATAGGGCAGGGTCGCTTTGCTCCTCGGCAGTTAACGCAAAAAGAGTTGAAGAAGTGCAGAGGGAAAAATAAATATCAGCAACGCTCAAATCAAACGAGAATCTTGCCTGATTGAGAACGGTTTTCCCCTTTGCTCCCTCTAAAGCCGGAAGCGATGTTATCCAATTGATAAAAGCTTTTAAATTGCCTCGTGAAATCGGAACGCCCTTAGGCTCTCCCGTGCTGCCTGATGTAAAAATAATATAAACAATGTCATCACCGTTTTCTTCAAAATCCGTTAAGCGTTCTCTGCCGGCCGATATCGGTCGGTCAATCACCGTATCGGCACCCGAAAGCTCAATTATCCTCTTGATTCTGCCTTCGGGCATTGAGCTGTCGCAAGGTATGTAAGGACGGGAAGCCATTATGCAGGCAACAAAAGCGGTTATCATGTAAGCCTGTTTATGTCCTTTAACTATTACGGGCTTTTTGTTGCCTTTAAGTTTATATGCAAGCTTGGATGCATCGTCCCAAAGCCGAGCATAAGTTACGCTTTCTGACGAAGTGGCATAAGCAATCTTATTCGGTTCTCTGCCGAAGGATTTTTTCAGGAGCTCAATCATTTCTTATCTGCTCCTTTGGTATCAGCGCATGATCATATAAAACCTTTGAATGATTATCAAGCAACAGCTTATCGGTTTTTTCCCCTGTCAGTTTATCGGTTTCGGTTCTGAAAACCTTGCTTATTCTGTAATAATCTTCGCCCTCTTTTCTGAAATGGCTGTCTGTCTCATAGATTCTATAAGACTTATCCGAGGGTTTTTCGCTTCTCAACTCGCCGCAAAGATATCCGTCCTCAATCCAGACAAGAATCTGATAGTTGCACTCGAGCGTATTCTTGAAGCGGTAATCAAGAGTTTTATAAAACACCGATGTTCCTGTTCCGAACGGAACTCTGCGGTTCTCATCGGGGAAAATTGCATCCGAATGATGATGCAATTCCGTTGTTTCGAGAGCGGAGTGCAGAACAAGCCAATGAATCATATTTGCCATTTGGCAAAGACCGCCGCCTACTCCCTGACCCAGCCCTTTAATGCTGCTGATTGTCAGGCCTTCTTTGAATCCACGTTTTTCAGTCGGATGCCCGACAAGATTCCAAAAAGAAAAAGTCTCACCCGGACGAATTATAATTCCGTTAATCTCCTCGGCGGCAAGCCGCAAATTGGTTTCTTTGTTTTGCTGAAGCGTAAGGTCAACGCCGTGCAACTTGCGAACTATAAGAGAAGTGTGAGATTTTATGATATTTTCGAGCGGTTCTGAGCTTTTGGATTTTGCAAATTTTTGACGGCTTATCAAATCCTTAAAGTTTCTGACGGCAATACCCTTGCAGACCGAAATTTTATAAGCAGCAGGTCCGAGCTCACAAAAAAGTTTCCTCTTCATAATTATATACAACCTCCGTTGTTATCATATCATCTGATGTGAAATAAGTCAACATCGGAATATAATTATCAAATAACGATGATAAAAAAGAACCGCCGTAAAAGCAGTTCTTTTTCAATAATAAACGTAAATTTAAAATAAAATCAGTCAGCCTCTTTCCAATGATTAAGTTTCGGCAGGCTTGATTCAAAATATGCTCTTGCCTGCTCAGGAGGCCAATTTTCATTTGACATATGTTCGACAAGAAAATCCGTCAATTCATCAAGGCTTGTATAAACAAATTTCCCGTCGGCATAACACCATTTGCAGTATTCTTCATTGAATGTTCCGTCAGTCTCTTTGCTTATCAAAGAGTCATCAAGCGGCATCCCGCAGCATTGACAAATCAGCTCCCTCGGAGAGCCGAGAAGCGTATTTATTGAAACATCAAACAGCTTAACGGTACAAGATTACAGAGAAGCGGATTTTATTGCCCGATAAAGATTTCCGTAGACTTTATAAATGGAATTATAATAATCCGACTTTTCCGGATTATATTCGGTTTCCGTTAATTCGTTATCGGTCATTTTTTCCGCCGCTTCGGTAACGGAGGAATAACAGCCGCATCCGACGCTTGCAAGAATCGCAACGCCCAATGCGCCGCTCTCAACGCATTTTGAAGTATAAAGGTTTTTCGTTATTGTGTCGGCAAGAATCTGAAGCCACAGCTTGCTCTTTGCTCCGCCTCCCCCGACTTTAACCGTATTCAAATCAATGCCCGATTCACAAATGACCTCACAGCAATCCTTGAGGCTGAAGCAAACGCCCTCGAGCACGGCTCTGTAAAAATTGAATCGGTTATGATTGACCGAAATGCCCGTAAAAGAGCCTCTGCAATTCGGGTCAAGATGCGGAGTTCTTTCTCCCATTAAATAAGGTAAATAGATTATTCCGTCGCTTGTTATGCTTTCAGCTTTTTCGTCAAGCTCGGCGTAGCTGTAATCCGAGGCAAAATTCTTTCTGAACCAATTAACCGACAAGCCGCACCCTTGCGTTACTCCCATAACATGCCACATGTTTTCAACAGCATGACAGAAGGTGTGGGTTCTTGCTTCTTTATCATAGACAGGGTTATCAACCGCCGTAAAGACAACACCGCTTGTGCCCAAAGAAATGCTTGTGCATCCCGGCTTAATAACGCCGTTTCCGACTGCCGCCGCCGCTTGATCGCCTGCGCCCGCAACAACAACGGTATTCATTGAAAGTCCTGTTTGCTCCGCTGTTTCGCCGGTTATTTTTCCGACCGCCTGTGAGCTTTCATAAACCTGCGGAAGCAGTTCTTCGGAAATTCCGAATGCGTCAAGGATTTCTTTGCTCCATTTTCTGTTTTTAACATCAAAATAGCCTGTTCCGCTTGCGTCCGAAACATCTGTTGAAAA